>CAXTUE010000433.1:0-4491 GCA_964247355.1 uncultured Ktedonobacteraceae bacterium
GTACACTCTATCTCTCCATATTCTTCCCACTCCATTGAATTCGATCCTTAGTGGTAATGATGGTAATGTTGTCTCATGGTAATATCGGTAATGAAGTTAGGAAGCTCATAGTAACACATTCCTTCTCTATTCCTCTCGATAATAACGGTAATAATGGTAATGAAATCGCAATTAGCTGACATCAGGACGAACTTCTCTTCTTGGACGACGACGTGTTGTGCCTCTTCTCGCTTGAGCGGCGGCACGAATACGTGGAACGCCAAAGAAGACATAGAGGCTTGAGAGTAGAAAGACCAGCAGCGTAATAATGAGCGGCGTACCAGGAAGAATTCCGGCTGTGCCTATGCCGAGAGAGGCAAGTAGACCGAGCAATCCAAAGATAATAATGGTGGCAATAGGAATGATGAGGCCGCCTGAAATGCGGAAGGAACGTTCTGCATCGCGTTTGCGCTGGCGTAGGCGAATAACACAGACCCCCGCGATGGTATAGACGATTGCTTCCAGCACTGCTCCCATCAGAATCAGCAACTGAAACTGGTGAGTCAGAAAGATAAGAATCGCGATGAGCGCTGAAAGAGTGGCTAGCACGATGACTGGAACATAGGGGACGGCAAAGGGAATGCTGATACGTGCAAAGATTGGTGGCAAAGTATCCTCACGAGCAGCCGCATAGAGAAAACGTGACGCCGTAGCAAAACCACCGTTGAAGGTCATAATGGCTGTTAGGATTGTCGCAAGCAACATAATCCATAGACCGGCTTGTCCGAGTACAGCTTTTCCTAGCAAGAGTTGTGGTACAGGTGAGGTTGCAATGGCGGGATTGTGCAGATCAAGAACCCGACTTGCGGCGAGTGTGAACAAGACATACGAAATCAGCAGCACTAGCAGCGAGAGAAACATTGCCCGCGGTATGAGGCGGATGTTGGCAATCTCCTCTGAAAGCGGCGTGACCCATTCAAAGGCTGAGAAGACAAAGACACCTATAGCTACCGCGTTGAGCAGGTCAACGGGATGAGAGAGGGCGTCAAAGGGCATACGCAGTTGAAAGTTGTGCTGGCCTAGCGCGATAAGCGAGATGACAACGGCAACAACAAGCAGTGTGTAGGTGGCAATGTCCTGAAGCAAGCCCGCGATTTTTATACCACGTAGATTGGCACCCATTGCCAAGCCAAGCAAGGCTAAAATCCAGATCAGTGAGGCCCAGTTCGGCAGCCCGAACGCATAGGTAATCGCGCTCCCGACAATATAGCTATCGGCGGCAATCACCGCGACAATGGTCAACATGTAGCCGAAGGTGATAATCAAGGAAAAGTTATCGTTGAAGGCTTCTTTCATGTATTGGCGAATAGCGGAGGCCGAGGGATACAGAGCGTTCAATTCCGAGAAGCACAGCGCGGCTAAATAGGCAAGCAGACCAGCAATGACAATTGCGATCCAACCGGAGTCGCCGCCCAGTGTGGATGCCAACTGAATGCAGCCAAGCAAACTGACGGCGGCATAGGCTAAGCCAGTGCTTGTTGAAACAACCGTGCGAAATGGTAGGACACGACGTAACTCAACGGGGGCACTCATGAGACACCTCCTGTTACTTTTGCTTCGAGACTTCAAGGTAAATCAGCAGCGACATGGCATCCAAACGCATAACGTTGTCCTGTGCGCCTTGTGTTTTGATAGAACCCTGCATATAGTTTGAGGCAGGATTTGCGTCACACCAAAAAATATCCGCCAGGTCCTCACTACTTCCTCTAACAATCAGGTCCGGCTTGTCATACGCACCGTCATGTACCGTTGTCTTTGTGTCCTTGATAACCATTGTAAAGCCCGCGTTTAGGTCGGTTGCTTCAATGTAGATCACGCAGTTCCAGTTGCGTAGTGAGCGGGTGACGCGTTCGCTTTTCTGAGCCTGTTGCAGGTAATCATCGAGAGCCTCGCGCAGTTCTTCGCGTGTTGCCATTGTCGATATCCCCTTTCTTTATATGAAGACCAAATGTTTATAGAGTATCTGCGGCAAGAATTTCGGCGGCAGCCCGTTCGCCAGATTGTAGCGCACCATCCATGTAGCCGTTCCAGATTGTGGCAGTTTCAGTGCCAGCCCAGTGAATGCGACCTATTGGGGTGCGAAGAGCCGAGCCGTACATGCTGAGTACACCAGGGGGCATGTAGCCCGCATAGCAACCACGCGAGTATTCTTCGTCGGCCCAGTTTTGCTCGATGTATGCGAACGGTTTCCGCGCTTGCTCGCCAAAGTAGCGCGTCATGCATGCAAGGACGGCTTCGCGGCGTTCTTCTGCTGTACGCTGACTCCAGATACGTCCGTCGTCGCCCTCGATGAAGCCGAGCAGAATGCCGGGAGTGCCGCTTTCAGGCGAATTGTCGAAGGTGATGCGTACAGGGCCGCTATCGCTGGCAACCTGACCGGATAAACCAGCCTCCCGCCAGAAGGGGGTATCATAGCAACAATGCACCTTGATGACCGTACCCATCGGCATGCGTTGTGTAAGCTGGTCACGTGTGGCGGGTAGCTTGGGACGATAGCGTATGCGACCCGCAAGCGTTGGTGGAAGTGCTACGATAGCATGTTGCGCTGTAACAACCACTGTGTCGCTTTCAACGTATACCTGCCCTTCATCCTGGGTAATAGCGGAGACGGGCGCGTTAAGTATGACACTTTCTCCGAGTGTTGCCGCCATCCGCATTGCAATCTGTTGCGAACCACCTGAGAAGCGATGTTCCTGCGCCCCACGTGTCACGCTGGCAAGTTCGTTGAGGCTACCACCAGAATGAATGTAAAAAAGAAAATGCAAGAAGGAAAGGTCGCGTGGCTCACAGGAAAATACAGATTGCACAATCAGCATCAACCAAGCGCGCACATCTTCCGAGGCAATATGCGTCATGCTCCACGATGCTACTGTTTGACTGTCCCATTCAGCCGCTCTTTCTGCCGTCCACGGCGCGTCAAGAGGAACTTCCTGTGCTAAAAGATTTAGCTCAAGCATCGTTTCCACCGCTTCCATCGTGATAGCAGGGTCCCGCATAGAAACGGCACCAGCGTAGACGAAGGCATCCCCTTGATAGTACTCGATGTTGTTTCCTGTGTCATACGTAGGGAACATCTTCACTCCCAACTCTTCCGCGAGAGCAAGCAAGCGATGCTGGTTTGGCCCGATCCACTGCCCCCCCTGATCTAAGAACGTGCCATCCGGCAGAGAAGTGGTATAGATGCGGCCACCAACCCGCTCTCGTGCTTCAAGCACGAGAACTGAACGTCCTGCTACCGTAAGATGACGTGCCGCAGCCAGACCCGCCAGTCCCGCACCCACGATCACGACATCTGTCTTGCGATTCTGTAGATTTTCTCGATGAAATTCATTGTTGCTCATCTGGATGCGGCCTCCTCTTACAACATCTTTTTATTTCACAGGACGACTATTGGGATGAAACGCATCTGTATCAAGCCCCCAGCCAATAATGCGAGTAGGATGAATGCGGATAATTTCAGCATCAAAGCTCTCGTTTACTGCTTGACCACCTGTACCATGTGTCTCTGCACGTCCACGTATCTCAACACCGCGTGGTTGCCAGGGAGGGAGCACATCGTCAATTACGAATGCGACATGTCCTTGTTTGCTAGCATCCCGGAACTTCTTACTCTTGCCCATATTGTGACCGCCGATGTCGATAGTATCTAGTTCAGCATTGTAGCGAAAGCTGACTGGCGCAACATGTGGTTGACCAGCCTCATTCACCGTTGCCAAACGACCTAAACGTTGACTTTGCATATAGTCAATCTCAGCCTGTGTAAAGTTACTCATCTCTGTTTCCTTTTTGCGTACTCTTGCTCGATTGTTTTGCCTAGTAAGGCAACGTCTACAATATTCGCACTAAACACAAGTGATTTTCCATTGTTGCTTGTTATCTTAACTGAGGGTTGGAAACCTCTTGTATTTTGTGCACTTGCATAGTTGTAACAGCGAATCTGCCGAATCTCATCCCAGTGCAGCACCTCTGGTCGCGTCGTCCGTAAACGAATCAAGCCGTTTTGATAGACATACACACGCAAGTTGCGCGTGAATGGGGCGTAGGCTGTTTGGCCTTTGTTGCGTACGGCGCGTGTTGTGCTGGCGAGATTAAGGGCAAAGAAGACAAGCAGCACAGGGAAGAACAAATTCGCGACGTGCGTATGAAATACCTCGAACGCGATCAGAAAACCAACCGCAACCGTCGCAGCAAGCAAAGCAAGCGCGACTTGCGACCAGAAGAAGAGTCTGTTGGCTTGCGAATAATGTGTGCGATAGACCGTAATCGGCGCACCTAGCGCATACAATTCGCCTAATTGATATGCCTCTTCCGGTATCTGTTGTTGTGCCATTGATGCGTCTCCCGTAGGGACCGATTTATCACGTCCTTGCCAATAATCTAAATGCCAGCAGGACGTTATAAATCGGTCCCTACAGAATGTTATTGATGTACGCCGAACGTTGGTGAGAGAAG
>CAXTUE010000434.1:0-4477 GCA_964247355.1 uncultured Ktedonobacteraceae bacterium
CACACTCGCTAGCACTTGAGGGAGAAGGCGTTGACACTGCGCTCATGTTGTACTATCATTCTTTGGATCGGCGGGAAACACAGTATTAAGGGCACAGAGAACTCGCTTCGCCCACTGCATTTGCATCTCCGTAGAAAGGCTCTGACAAATCACTGCCTGCACGAGGCGATGCATAGTGAGACTGCTGGTTTCTGAAGAACGGTGAATGAGTGAGTACAGGTGGAGCGGCTCTACAACACTATCCAATTCCAATGGGTCATTTAGTGCTTAGATCAGCACTGGCCCTAGTTGAGAAGCTCCAAGCACCAGGAGTTCCTCAGGTATCGAGTCGGAGTCTAAAAAGGCACATAGATGTAGCAAGTCTATCGAGGTAGGCCACTTCTTTCCTATTTGCAGAAAGGAAAGTTGCCAGGTAGTAGCTACTGAGTCAGGATGATGAATGGCAAATGTTCCTCGTCTTTGCAACAACTCTTGCCTGTGAGTGGTGTAGTGACGGAGGTATTGCGCAAAACCACACCCTGTCTCTTCGATGTAGGCACCTGCTTGATCTAATGCAAGCGGCAATCCTCCCAGTTCTTCAACAATTTTACGTGCTTCTTCCCAATCTTTGTGCGAAGTCGAAGACTCACTTGGGGCAAGTCGTTTCGTGCGACGCAAGAGAAAAAGTACACCCTCTTCCTGCGTCATATCTTCGACAGCTATGCAGTGCGCGAGCGTTCCAACGGCCTGCATACGCGTCGTCAGTAACACGTCTCCTGGCGTATACAGTGGCAAAAGCTCATTTACGGTTTCAATTGAGCTAATATTATCTAATATAAGCAACCAATCGCTATGAGTCATGAGCCAGTGTTGTATGGCTTGCACAATGACCTCTTCCTGCTCCTGGTGCTGAAAGAGACCCAGCAGACTTGCCAATGTCAGGATATCGCTACTTAGCGTGTCGTGCGTGGAAGCGTTCAACCAGAAAACTGCCTGGTAAGAGTTGCGATAGTGATAGGCGTATTCCATTGCGGTCTGCGTTTTGCCTATTCCGCCTAGACCATTGAGAGCAATGGGCGTTTTGGATGAATAAGAACCTGCAAATTCCACACGAAGTTGCTGTAGAATTTCCGTACGACCTGTAAAATATGGGTTGCGTCGATAAGGCACATTCCACAAGAGAGAGGTATGTGGAGGAGTATCGGTAGGAACTTCCTCGTTATTTTGCTCATTCTGTTCAGGGACAAAACCTAGCTCCTGCAGACTCTTTCCAAATAGTTCGGCTAACCTACGCCGGTAGTAAAGGCTTGGCAGAGTCACACCATTTTCCCAACGATTAACATTTATTCTCGTGGAGCCAACACGTTCAGCGACTTCAGATTGCGTCCATGCTCGTTGCTCACGCTCCTGCTTTATCCGAGAAGCAATCGCTGTAGAAAAGTTTTTTGCTTTAGCTCTATCTTCAGAAGGCATCGTATCACTTCCTAAAAATCTCAATTTCTAAAAGCGAGAAACTGAATTATTCTGCACATTCGACATGGCCGACCTACACTGAAACTTTAGAGCAAAGATGATACACCTACGTTACATAACACGTACTTATATGTTACCACAATCACTCCATCAGTCACGTCTAATAAATCAAAATAAAGGAACTGTATATCCAACGAAAAAGCAACAAGTACAGGAGAGTTGAAGGTATGTTAGGGAAGCAACTTTATACGCAAGAGACGGACGAAAGGTCGTTTGTCGAAGAGATGCTTCGCAATCGAGAAGCGAAACATTGGGAAAGCTGTCTTGAATTTGTCAAACCACTTGTTTATGCGAAAACCAGAAGTATGCCTCCTGAAGATCAGGAAGAAATCATTCAGGAAATTATGTACAAAGTTGTGAAGTATCTTCCAAGCTTTCGTTTTGAATGCACTCTCAGAACATGGTTGTTCCCAATTATTGACCATTGTATAAAGGATAAACATCGTGCTAATCTGCGTAAAGGATTTCTGCATGAAGAACAGCTTAATGAGGAAGATAACACAAGTGAAGATTTCAGAGCAAGAGAAGAAATATCGGCAGAGGAAGTTTTTGAAATACATGAAAAAATACGTATCGGTGTGAAAGCGGTGCTAGAATATGCTCATATACATGCAAAGCCAGAACGTAACCTACTCATCATACAGTCTGTCATTCTTGAGGGACAGACGAACATAGAGGCTGCAAGAAGAGCAGATTGTGATGAAGGAGTGATCGGTTATGTTGTTCGCGAGGCACAACGATATGCTCGTGAAAGATTGAAAGATTATTGCTGCACTTCCTTCTTGTAAGCTTTTATTGTAAAGGTCTTACAAGGATTAATATACTTCCTACAATTCTATACTTCATCATAAAATAGGCTCTCCATTAGCTGATCGGTGCGTTCTGACTCAATGATAAAAGCTATAGTTGAGTTAGCAGTCGAGCAACAATCTGAACATGTTTTCAAATGAGTTGCAATGTCAGGAAAGCACAGATCAGCTTTAATTTGTCCTTGCGCTACAAATGCTTCAGCATACGCTCCTAAGCGTTCGTATTGGCGTGCTTCATAGATCTCTATCTCATGGCAAATGATAACAAAGTATTGCAATAGTTCATCACTTACTTTGTTCTTATTATCCTTACTCTGATCGTACTCCCTCACCATACCCAATAATGCCCTCAAAGCAGCTCTACAATAATGACATACCGTGAGATGTGCAGATATACGTTCTTGTTGAAGATGTGATTGTCGCATCTGACCAAAGAACAATTCCATCAACAATGGAAGAACATGTGGAGGGACAAGGAGATCAGGTTTTTCGGTTCTGGCTACTATATTGTCCTTTTTCTTCATTGAGTTTCTCCTTAGCTACAAACGTAATTAACCTGAATACGAAACTACCAGCGAGTTACAGAAGAGGTTGTACATCAAGCGACTAAAACGCTTAGACATTGCTCTCACAAATATTGGATGTACTCCTAAAAAATGTACATTGTTTCTGACGTTTTTTAAAGAACTTCCTAAAAAATTTCATGGGGGATAAATTTATGCTGCTACACACAACTATTAAACGAAGTTGGAGGAATTGGCGGTCACGGATGCAACAAGCCCCGCTAACAACCCAACCCTTCTTGGCACAGGTGGCAGCAGCACATATTCTTCGGCGGTGTGTGCGCCACCACCGATAGCTCCGAGTCCGTCAATCGAGGGGCAGCCCTCGGTTGCGGTTGTGCAGCAGTCTGAGGCTCCGCCTCTGGTTTCAGGCTCGAATGGCTCCTGAAGGATGTTTTGAGTAATCAATTGCATCTGAGAAGCCATGAGCAGGCTTTTCTCGGTGGCCTCCATTGGATGCATCCAGTCGGGTTCTTGCTGCAATGTCAGCTTCACATCCGGCACAAAATGGTTGCGTAACAACTCGCGCCAGTGAGACTCAGCGTCGAGACGGTCCTGCAAACGGAGAAAACGCAGATCAAAAATAATCTCGGCGAAATCGGACACGATATTCGCTCGTGAACCACCCGTGATAGGACCAGCGTTGATCGTCATGCCCTCGCGCCATCCCATCAACTGCTGCGCCTGCACAATCTGATGTGCAAGCTCTAACACCGCGTTGCGCCCCCGCTCAGGACTACTTCCCGCGTGAGATGCCACGCCATGGGCAGTCAACCGGTACTGTATACAGCCCTTACGCCTCGTCACCACATCACCAATCGATCCTGCGCCCTCTAACCCAATTACAAGTGGCTTGTGCTCTCTTGCAATTCGCCGAATCAGCTCAACGGAATATCTCGTGGAAATCTCTTCGTCCGGTACAGAGACAAACATAATTTTAGAAAAGTCTCTATAGTTTTGCTGCTGAAGTACTTCCAGGGCATAGATACCTTGCAGCAAGCCTGCCTTCATATCAACCGTTCCCGGACTGTAAAACCTGTCCCCGTCGAGACGCGTACGAGCTTGCGCGACTCCAACTGGATACACGGTATCATGATGTCCAAGCAGGAGACAGACGGGAGCATTCGGAGTATTGCCGATAAGCGTTCCCACAACAGCATTGCCGCGCTCGTGTTCCACAATCGAGGTCTGCATGCCCACTCTTTGCAGCATTGCTGCAAGCAGGTTTGCCATCTCATTTAGGCCAGTCTGGTTGTCTGATGGCGATTCAGTGAGGCAGAGTGTTTGTAACTCTTGGATAAAACGTGGCATTGCTTGTTCTAAATAAATGATGCCAGTGTTTATAAGGGAGCGAATGCTTTCGAGAGAGGGGTGTTGGTTTTTCTGTGGATGCTGCATAAAGCCTTTGTCTTTCTTTTTGTATGATTTAAAAACTGGTCGGGCAACGAAACCCCTGTACGGGTCTAATCCTATTGCACCCCTTTTCGGCAATTGATACTGTGGAAGGACATGGGCAACGTGTCTGCAATCCTTATGACAATAACACATGTCGAGAGGGCAAACCGCCCGTAGGGGTCTGCATTCTATCACACC
>CAXTUE010000435.1:0-4454 GCA_964247355.1 uncultured Ktedonobacteraceae bacterium
GGAAATTGCACCCACTTGGCGGATTGACCGGACTTGGCACATCGCCTTCAAGAATGATACGTTTGCGCTTCGCTTCGATCTTGGGGTCAGGCACTGGAATGGCGGAAAGCAGTGCTTGCGTATAGGGATGCAGTGGCGTCTCGTACAGCTCTTCGCTCTTCGAGAGTTCCGCGACGCGACCCAGATACATCACCGCGATGCGGTCACTGATGTGCTTGACAACCGACAGATTGTGGGCCACAAACAGGTAGGTGAGGCCAAACGAACCCTGCAACTCTTGTAGTAAGTTGAGTACTTGAGCCTGGATGGATACATCCAGAGCCGAGACTGGTTCGTCGGCGATAACCAGCGATGGGTGAAGTGCCAGAGCGCGGGCGATACCAATACGCTGGCGCTGTCCACCACTGAACTCGTGTGGAAAGCGATTGACATACTTCGGGTTAATGCCAACTGTTTGCAGTACATCGGCCACTTGCTCTCTGACGGCGGCTGGGTTGCCTCGATTGAAGTTCTGAAGTGGTTCAGAAACGACCTGACCGATTGTGTAGCGCGGATCGAGGGAGCTAAAGGGGTCCTGGAAGACCATCTGCATTTTCGCGCGTTCTTTGCGTATTTGCTCGCCGGGCATAGTGGTTAGCTCGTTGCCATCGAATACGACGCTACCCTCGGTTGGCTTAATCAATTGCAGAATCGCGCGTCCCGTGGTTGACTTGCCGCAGCCGCTTTCGCCTACTAGGCCAAGTGTCTCGCCGCGCCGTACGAACAAATCGACACCGTCCACCGCCTTGACATGAGCGACGGTGCGACCGAGCAATCCACCCTTAATAGGAAAGTGGACTTTGAGACCCTTCACGTCGATTAGCGTTGTGTTTGTTCCATTGTTGCCGGGCTTTTCTACTTGCTGTACCATAATTTCTTTTCTTCCTCTAGTTTGGATAGAAGCAGGCGGCCATTTGTTCTCCACGCCCTACAGACATCAGCTCTGGTCGCTCCTCACGGCAGCGATTCTGCACTTTGGGACAACGTGGCGCATATGGACAACCAACAGGCGGATTGATGAGGTCGGGCGGCTGACCCGCGATGGGCGTTAGTTTTGTGCCGCGATCCTCGTGAAGCTTTGGAATTGAGTTCAGCAAGCCAACGGTATACGGGTGTGCTGGCGTCTCAAAGATTTGTCCCACGGGTGCCGTTTCTACCACGTGGCCCGCGTACATCACGTTGACGTGCTGGCAGGTACCCGCCACCACACCGAGATCGTGTGTGATCAGCATAACCGCCGTCCCAAACTCTTTTGACAGGCCCTTCATCAACTCCAGCACCTGCGCTTGAATGGTTACGTCCAGTGCGGTTGTCGGCTCGTCCGCGATCAGCAGTTGTGGGTTGCATGAGAGCGCGATAGCAATCATCACGCGTTGACGCATGCCGCCGCTAAATTCGTGTGGATAGCTCTTAGCTCGGCGTTTCGCGTCTGGAATGCGTACAAGGTCAAGCATCTCGACGGAACGTTGCCACGCCTGATCATTGGTCACATCTTTCCGGTGACGTTTCACCGTTTCCGCAATTTGATAACCGACATTAAAGACGGGGTTGAGCGAGGTCATAGGGTCCTGGAAAATCATCGAAATTTTGCTACCGCGTAGCTCGCTCAACTCGTCAAGGTTCTTATCCAGGATATTCTCGCCGTTGAAGCGAATCTCCCCGCTAACAATTTTACCAGGAGGAGTCGCGATCAGGCGCATGACCGAGAGTGCTGTAACGCTTTTACCGCAACCACTCTCGCCCACAACGCCCAGTGTCTGTCCCGCTTTTATGTGAAAGGTCACATCGTCAACGGCTTTTACAACGCCGCTACGTGTGTAGAAGTAGGTTTTGAGGTTATTTACCTCCAGCAAGTCTGCTGTTGCCATCTTTTTCTTTTCTCCACTTGTTGTTCGTTAATCTTTTGCTCGTGGGTCGAAGGCATCACGTAAGCCGTCGCCGAGGAACGAGAAGGCAAGCACGATAATCGTGAGCGTAAGTGAAGGCACGAGAATTTCCCACGGGTGCACATTCACGAGGGCCTGAGCGTCATTAATCATCAAACCGATGCTTGAGCCGGGAGTCGAGACGCCGAGGCCGAGGAAGCTCAAACCAGCCTCACCAATGACGGTGTTCGCGATATCAAGCGTGGCGGCAACAACCACGATGTTGAAGAGGTTGGGGACAATATGGCGCGTAATAATGTGTATGTTGCTTGTGCCAGAAGTACGAGCGGCCTCGATAAACTGTTGCTCCTTCAGTTGCAGCGTTTGACCGCGTACAAAACGCGCCATGAGGGGCCAACCAACAAAGGCAAGCGCGATTGAGACAACGAGCAGACGCGCGTTGCCATTGGCGCCCAGAACTGGAATTTTGCTGAGTGGAGCGTCCAGACTTGGGCCGAAGATACCCGCGACCAGGATAACAAACAGCAAGCCTGGAAACGCGAACATGATGTCGGTGAAGCGTGCCAGGAACTGGTCAACCCAGCCTCCAAAGAAACCCGCGCAGACACCAACAAGAATACCAAGCGCGATGTTCACTATCTCGACCGAAATGGCAACAAACAGAGAGATAAGCATACCCTGCATCAGACGTGCCAGAATATCGCGTCCAATGGCATCGGTGCCGAACCAGTTGCGCGCCGTGGGGAGTTGGTCTTGTTGATCGAGAAACTGCACAAAAGGACTATGATATTGATCCGGTCCTACCGTTCCAACTCCAGTGGGGCCTGGAACTTGACCGCCTATATGTGTGTAAATAAATGGACCAACAATAGGAATAATGATAAAGGCGATGATGATGCCAAGACTCACCATCGCTCTTTTATCGCGGCGTAAACGGCGCAGCGAGTCCTGCATAGGTGTTGTTGTTTTCTCTGCCTGCTTGTCGGCTCGCACTTCAGGAGCCGTAGCCACTGCCGTTCCAACACCTGCTGGTACCGTTCCCACCCCTGCTGGTGTGCCTTTTTCTGTTGCGAATGTACTTGATACGTCTAATAGCTCCGCTTGTTCAGGCCCAACTGGGTCAGGTGACATAAAGCTAGAAGCCGCCTGATTTGTATCTTTTGTGTCCATCTGTGTACTTGCTCCTATTCTACCTTAATGCGTGGATCGACAGCAGAGTAAAGAAGGTCGGCTACGAGGTTTCCGACAACGACGGCTATCGCAAAGATTACGCCAGTTGCCTGAATAACTGTATAATCGCGGTCGTTAATGGCATTCAGCCCAATTTGTCCAATACCTGGAATGTTGAAGATCACTTCGATGAAGAAGACGCCACCAACGAGTGTCGCCAGAGAGGTGCCAAAGACGGTGACAAGCGGAATCAGCGCGTTGCGGAAGGCGTGGCGATAATTGACGACCTGTTCCCTGAGTCCCTTCGCCCGTGCTGTACGCACATAGTCCTGGCGCAGGACCTCTAACATGGTTGTGCGTGTGAGACGCGCGATATATGCGAAGCCGACCGCCGCGAACACAAAAATCGGTCCTATCTTATAGGTAAGGTCTGATGGAGTATATTGCCATGCATTGCCCCAACCAGCCACCGGCCAGTGAGATTTTGTCGCGCTATCTATAAACACAATGATGACCTGAAAGAAGACAGCGAGAATAAAGCTTGGGAGCGAGAAGAGAATAAGCGAAATCGTCATGCTACTTGTATCTAGCCATGTGTTTGCTTTAAGGGCAGCCAAAATGCCGATAGGCACTCCAACCAGGAAGGTGAGGATCAGACCCCATAAGCCCAGCTCGGCTGATACTGGTATGCCTGGCTTGAGTATGTCTAAGACGGGCGTTTCCTGAAAATAGTACGAGTCGCCAAAGTTGAAGCGGAGTAGTTGTGTAATGTAGTTAAAGTATTGTTGATACCATGGTAGATCAAGACCATATGTATGCCTGAGGCGGAGATACGTGTTTATCTCGAAGTGGTTACCGAGCAGGTTTCTAATTGGATCGCCAGGAGCATAGTAGCCCAGAATAAAGGTGATAAATGTGACTCCTAAGAGTACAAAGATGAGGCCGATGAATCTTTTAATGAAGAATCCGACCATGCTGATACCTCCTACATTGGATTTGAGGACAATGTGTACAGTTGTCGAGCATTAAAGCGTCTTGTCAGTGAGAACGTTTTTCTCCCTTGGCATTTTCGATAGAGCGGCACCCTCAATACGAAATAGCTATGGGATTCCTAAAAAGAAACGCTACGGAGATTGACTTTCATGTATTTTATGTGACACGTATTACGATGTCAAGTCGATACAGGGGATTATGACAGACTATGTGCATAATGCACACGATAAGATGTGACGAAACTTAACAATACAATTGAACATCTGTAGGGGTCTAATTCCATTACACCCTTTTGGCAATTAACAATCTTGGAGAACATCCACAACGTTTCATCAGTCCTGGTAACACGGTCAATCGCTTACAGGG
>CAXTUE010000436.1:0-3367 GCA_964247355.1 uncultured Ktedonobacteraceae bacterium
GGCTGTACCTGTGCAAGTGCCTCAAGCAGGACGCGCCACGCACGTTGCAGGGGTGCCTGTGCCGTCGTTTGTTTAGTGCCCACCATGTAGGTACTGCGGGAATACTCGCGCTTTGGACGTTCACGTGTACCCTGTCCGTCAAAAGAGGCTGCGTTTGTGCTCAAACCCTGTCCAATACTACGTAGAATTGTGCTCGCAATCTCATCGTTTGCCTCTGTCCGTTTCGCGTTCGTCAGTGTCTCATTGACAAACGTGGTGAAGCGTACCTGAAGCGTCTCGTTGCTTTCGTCGTCTTGCACCTGTAGCAGCGAGCGCAAAATCTCAATCAGAGGCCAGTAGGTGATGCTCTCGCCATATGGCGGGCAACGGCCCTGCAAGACGCGTGGTGCTACATCATTTGGTGTTGCGCTTTTGGCTGCCTCCTGTTCGCGTGTCACAAACTCGCGCACCAGCCGAGACTTGCCAATTCCTGGCACTCCGAGAATAGTAATCAGGTGTGGGCTACGCTCCGCTACCACACGTGCATAGGTGGTATGCATCAGCGTCAACTCAAGCGAACGTCCAACCATTGGCACCTGTAAGCCTTCAAGCCCGCGTGGATGCTGCGTAATTGCCTGTGTTTGCCTGTGCAAGCCTTCGACTCCATAGGCGACAAGCGGCGCGGCTATCCCTTTCAATTGCAGAGGGGCAAGGGCGCGAAAATCAAAGACGCCGCGTGTGGCCAGATAGGTGCGCTCACCCACAAGTATGGTATCGGGAGCCGCGACCTGCTGCAAGCGCGCCGCCACGTTTACCGCGTCACCTGTGATCAAAAAATCCTGCCGTGCGTTCTGCTCGTTTACGGGTACAGCGACCTCGCCCGTATTGATGCCTATCCGCATTTGCAAGCGTATCGCGTCGGAGTCAAGGAGCTGACGTTGCTCATTAAAGCTCGCCAGTGCCGCCTGCATGTCGAGGGCGGCACGAATGGCACGGTCCGGGTCATCCTCATGTGTGATCGGTGTGCCAAAAACCGCCATTACCGCGTCACCAATGTATTTTTCGACGGTGCCCCCGTGCTTGCGTATCTGTTGTGTCATTAAATTAAAGTAGCCCGTCAGAATTGCTCGCATATCCTCCGGGTCCATACGTGCCGCCAGTGGTGTGGAGCCGATGATATCCGCGAACATGACCGTGACAATCCGCCGCTCTTCCGGCGGTAACACAACCTCTGGTGTCGCTGGCGTTTGCCCGGTAGTAACCGCATGTAAGGAGGTGTCTGTATCGCCACGCAATTGTAGCGCGGTCCCGCATTCGATGCAGAATTTGGCGAATGGGAGGTTGACGGTGCCGCAATTAGAACACACGATCAGGCGATTACCACATTCCAGGCAAAATTTTGCGTTTATTGGATTAAGTGTTTGGCAGTTGGGGCAACGCATAAATCTATTCTTACCCTATCTTTGCTGTGTGAAAGTCAAGTATACGAGCGTATATCCATTGTACAACATCGCTGTTGCATAGGACTATTCTCGGAAATCTTGACGATCAACTAACGTTTTCGTACTATAGAGTTCGACGAAAGGGAGAGGAATTATGCAACAGCAATTTTTGGTGGAAAGTCGCAGCTACGATTCGATGGTGCGTGGTTCGTGGTATAGCCATCAACTCGATGTACATACTCGTCTGGAAGAACATCCTCGCTATGATGAGGAAGAGCAAATCAACAACGGTGGTATACGTCTCTGGTTGCCAGCAGGAACGCCGATGCGCTGGGCCTCTGGTACGCGTCCGTTGCGCTCAAACTGCCTGCAATTCTTCTGGCCGCAACGCTGGTATATGCTCAGTGCCTTTTATGATGGCCCAACGCTTATGCATACCTATGCCAATATTATCCAGCCTGCCACAATTCTATTCGAGCGCGTCACCTATGTCGATCTCGATCTAAGTGTGCTTGTGAAGCCTGATACATCCTATGAAGTGCTGACGCAAGCCGAGTTTGACCAGAGTGCTGAAATGTTGCACTACGATGAGCAAACGCGTATCAGCGCATTGATGGCCCTGCGCGCCGTCACCAGTTCCATACAGCGCAGTGTTGGCCTCTTTACAGTCGTGCCACACCAGTTACGCCAAACAGATTTTCATTTAGCGCACTGCTCGTAAAAATAGAATTTGTGGTAATATGTCAATCGTCAATGGTCCCTCGCAAATACGGGGGACCATTGACGATTGACATATTATCAAGAGGAGCATAGCATCATGCCGAAACGGATCGACCATGTGGCGATTATTGTGCGCAACATAGAGCAGGCGTTAGAATTTTACCGCGATACGTTAGGCATAGAGCCGAGCGAGGTCAAAGAGGTTCCAACTGAACAGGTGCGTATCGCGTTCCTGCCAATGGGCGGTCCTGGTGGCAGCGAGATCGAATTGATTGAGCCAACAACCTCTGATTCGAGCCTGACAAAGTTCCTCGACAAACGCGGCGAGGGCATGCACCATATCTGCCTGGAGGTCGAGAATATCGAGGACACGCTACAGGAGATGCAAGCAAAAGGTGCGGCAGTCCTCGATAAGCAACCTCGCATTGCCGCCGAGGGTCGCGCCATCTTCCTCCATCCAAAAGGTACGAATGGTGTACTTTTGGAACTGCTTGAAAAACACACACACTAAACTTGGATTTACAAACGACCGCCGACGAAGACATGCCTGAGCGCATGCTTTCCTATCACGTGGGCCTGCTCAGAAAGCACAAGTTGCCCGTTATCTCTGTTATCTTGTATCCATTTGAGACAACATTACCAGAGCCGCCGTACATAGAAAGAAACCGTAAGAAAGAATTGCTACGCTTTGACTATCAAGTAGTAGCTCTCTGGACATATGACGCACGGCAGGTTGTGCAAGACCGCTTTATTCCAATGTATGCATTTTTGCCAGTTATGAAGAACACGAGTGTTCCGCTTCTTATAGAAGCTTTAGGTGAGATGAAACGATATTATACAAGAGATGCTTTTATTAATCACATAGCGCGCTTTAAGGTCATTCTTAATCGTTCGACATCGTTAACGGAACAGGAGAAACAGATGGTACGTGAGGAAATTTACGAGTACAATAGCCTCTTCGATAATGACCCTGAAGTAATGGAAAGGGTTGCTAAAGGCCAAGTAGAGGTAGCACACAAGTTTCTGACGGATATTGTTGAGTTTCGTTTCCCCGGACTGACAGAAATGGTGCGGCAACGTACAGCGACTATCGAGAATATCGAGATACTGAGCCAATTGACCAAACAGCTTGCGGTTGCCAAAGACGAGCAGATGGCACGTTGGGTACTTGATACATACGCTGCGGCGTAACAAACGCTTGATGTGTCGGGAAACGCGGGCGTTTA
>CAXTUE010000436.1:3377-4454 GCA_964247355.1 uncultured Ktedonobacteraceae bacterium
CACCATCCTCCCTTTTTTCTTTTTAATACTTGCATTGTGGTTTATTTTCAAGCCCGCGTTTATTATTTGAGACGGTACGAGCTAGTCAAAACGTGTCAAGAAACGGAATAACCTTTTAGCATTGTTTCATGACGTTTTAGCGTTACACACTAGAGAATGCGCATTAACAAGTTCTGCGAAAGACTCGCATACCACACAAGAGACTAGAAATTTCTGGTCATTGTGTGGTAAAATGTTCTACGGTGCCTGTTTGTCTTAGTGCCTACGTATCTCATGGTACGTAATGTTGTGTGTTCTCGTGTCAGAACAAATTCAGACCGTGCTATATACGTCTTCTTTGCGGGAGCGATGTTGCACCTGTAGGTTCCCACGGAATCCACGGTCTCCAAGGCGTAGAACAGGATGCACCTGTTAGAAAGGATATATTCATGCCTACGCGCATGACGATAAGTGCAACTCCTCCGCAGTTATTGCACAATCGCCGCCTCATCATTGCCTCCAATCGTGGCCCCGTCGAATTCCAGTTGAGTTCAGATAAGACACTCAAACCTCGACGTGGCGCGGGCGGTATGGTGACTGCACTCATTGATGCAGGGAACCGTATGGAGGTGACATGGGTGGCGATGACGATGACCGAGGGAGACCGCGTTGCGGTGAAGGAGGCAAAACATAACGAAGGCATTCTTCGCTCACCCATTCGGGGTCAGAAGATGGACCTGCGCTATGTTGCAGTTTCTAAGAGCGCATATCGCAAACACTATGAGAAGATCAGCAATGAGCTTCTCTGGTTTTTACAGCACTACCTCTATGACCCGACCCAGGACTCAGCCTCGGCAGACATGTTGCAGGACGCATGGGACAATGGCTATCGAGTCGCTAATCAGGCTATTGCCGATGAGGTGAACGCGGAGATTGATCGCGATACGACCATTCCGCCTGTAGTAATGTTGCATGACTATCATTTGTACCTGGCACCCGCGATGATTCGTAAGGTCCATCCAAACATCGTCATGCAGCAGTTCATTCATATTCCGTGGCCCGATGTACGCTGCTGGCACTTCTTGCCAAGCAATATCA
>CAXTUE010000437.1:0-4442 GCA_964247355.1 uncultured Ktedonobacteraceae bacterium
ACATTGGATTTGTCTGAATTAGAGCTACATACCGAACTTCCTTTAGACGAATTAGCGGCTGCAGTAAATCAGGCTCTGGATGAGCGTTTCTCTAGCCTGAGTGATACGCTTAAAACATCTATTTCTACTATCGAGCAACAGCTTATCACAGAAATACAGGCACTACGAAATAATGCTAATTCCACACAAGACATGCACATCATACAAAGCTATCCCTCTAGTGATACAAATATAAGTACGCAAGATATGTTCGTGAGTATTGAGCGACTGGAACATATCGTTGAGTCGATGCAAGTTGCAATGACATCGAATACCGCTCTTCTCTCTAACCGCCTCTACCTTCATCAACAGTTACCTCTTGAACGAGCACATCCCGCTAGCCAGGAAGGAACTACCCACAATAACACTACAAAAGGTAAGGAGTAGCGCAAACTGTATTTACGTTCATCTCAGAAGTACGTTGAAACTAGATTCTGTATGACCCGTGTTACAAGCAGAGCAGGTATTCTGTACCGGCTCTAGTTTTATGCTGTAAGACAGACAAGGGAGAACATACATGCAGTTAGACCAGAAGGTTGCGGTTATCACTGGCTCGGATAGCGGCATTGGGCGCGCTATCGCGATCCAATTTGCAAAGGAAGGAGCCTCGGTTGTCATCAACTATGCTCATGCTCAGGACAAAGCTCAAGAGGTATTGCAAACGATTGAGAAAGACAATGGACATGCCATAGTTATTCAAGCCGATGTGTCTCAATACGATCAAGCAATGGGTCTTATCCAGCAAGCAGTTGCCCACTTTGGCAAGATAGATATCATGGTTAATAACGCCGGCATGGAAATACACAGCCCATTCCTGGACGTAACTGAGCAACAATACGATCATGTGCTAGGCGTCGATCTAAAAGGTACATTTTTCTGCGCGCAAGCAGCCGCGCGTGAGATGGTCAAAAACAATACTGCCGGACGCATCATTAATATTTCTTCTGTCCATGAAGACCTTGCCATGCCACAGAATGTCCCCTACTGTTGTGCCAAAGGCGGAATGCGCATGCTCACACGTACAATCTGCCTGGAACTCGCGCCACACAACATCACCGTCAACAACATCGGCCCTGGTGCAGTCGATACTCCAATTGATGCCGATGTAAAGGCCGATCCTCAAAAGTGGAATGCACTTCTCTCTGAGATTCCACTGCATCGCATGGGTCAGCCGGAAGAGATTGCGGGTCTTGCGGTCTATCTAGCATCTGATGCCGCTGGTTATGTCACTGGCTCAACCTTCTTTATTGATGGCGGCCTGATGCGTAATACAGGAGCGGTGTAGCTCTCCTAAATAATACACCTAGTTCTCCTCATGGAAGACATCAATAAAGAAGGTTGACTTCCGTGAGGAAGGGAGTTTCTATAATTTGTGGGCATAATAAACCGTATCAAAGCCGCTCTTCTTGCTGGTCAACATGGGCATCCAAAAGGTATTGTTGGGTATCTGCTTGGCGAACAAATGGTACGACAGCACGTCACAGAAACCGCCTGGACAATTTCTTTACTCAATCTTCAACCCGATAATCAAGTACTGGAACTTGGTTTTGGAGCAGGGCGTGCAATCGAACTGGTTGCGGCTCAGATACCAGATGGACAGGTGTCAGGTATAGATATCTCCCAGACGATGGTGCGTACGGCTAGCCATCGTAACGTGCGAGCGATTAAAGCTGGGCATGTCAACCTACAACGCGGAGACCTAGCCACTCTTCCTTTTCCTGACAATCAGTTTGATAAGATTTATACAATCCAAACATTGTATTTTTGGCCCGACCCATCACGCACTCTCACCGAGGTATTCCGCGTACTTAAACCAGATGGTATGCTTGTTATAACACTTTCAACTGGCAGAGTAGACTCGGATGAAGTAACAGGACTGGAAGATTATCAACGTATCCTCGAAGAGCAAGTCGTTCCAGCTATGAAGCAAATTGGCTTTACTCAAGTTGCTATTAAACAGGGGCCAGTATCAAGACAATATAAAACAACTGCTGTAATTGGTGTGAAATGAACGATATTATGAAGCGGGTAAGGGTATGGCAATTCGCGCTGTTATATTTGACTTAGGAGGAGTACTCCTGAACATTGACTGGCAAAAGTATCAAGAGGATGAGAAACGCGGTGTGCAAAAGCATGATTTGTGGGCCTCTTACGAAGCATTAAATACAACTCTCATGGAATTTGTCTCTAGCTTACGGCCTCATTACAAAATCGCAACGATTTGTAATGGTGGTTCGCGAGAAGCTATGAACCGAAAGTTCGGACTGAGCGAACTAATTGATCTTATGCTTTTTGACGGGGAGGAGGAGATATCCAAACCGGATGTTCGTATCTACCAACGCGCCCTCGTGAGATTGAACATACAACCTCACGAGGCTATATTTGTAGACGATAAAGCAACCAATATCAAAACTGCTAACAGCCTTGGCATGTTTGCTGTCCTCTTTGAGGATACAGGACAAGCTATATCCGACATACGAGCTATTCTACGCAATCCGCAACTACAGAGAATGGATAGTGACGAATTTCTTCAGTACATGATATAGTGTATGAACCCTTTACGACGAAGCCCGTTGTAAGGGAGTATGACACGTATCCTGGTTCTACCTCTTATAAGCGGATATCACACACGTACACTTACTTATGCAGTCTATTATATCTTCTTATTGAAAAGACAAGTGCTACAAAGATGAAAAGTACTGCAACAAGCCATAAAATGACTGCGAGACTTTTAAAAATTTGCGCAGAGGTCATAAAAGCAATTCCTAGCATTAAGAAAAGTACGACAAAGTTTCGCTCTGATATTGGCATGATTTTTCCCTTTCATGGTGAGGTTTACAGATCGATGCACGAAAATACATCAATCGACTCTCTTTAACGTGTTTCCTTGCTCTATCAGTATAACGGGAAGAAGAAATGGGAGAGGTCCATTTTGAGTACCTTTTTCGCTTTGTTGATGCTCAAAAGCGGTATGATCCTCATAACCCAACGGCGTCAAGTATCTTTTGCCGAAATGTGGAGTGCTAGTATCTTTTGTAGTTGTTGACGATATGTTTTTAACGCCTGATGGCCTGTAGGAGTCAGAGCGTAAATTGTCTGTGGAATTTTGCCGCGAAACATCTTCTCTACCTTAATATAACCTGCGTCCTCCAATTTTGCTAAATGAGAGGTCAAATTTCCTTTAGACATGCCGGTTTCCCGTAACAGGTAAAGATAGTCCACGCTCTCAACAGCGGCCAATAGTGATACTAATAACAACCTCATTGGCTCATGTAGTAGACGATCTAAATCTACTATACAGCTATAGTCACTTTTCATTATTCACCCACCAAATTGGTGGCTAGATAACGACGGAAAAGGAAGGTCCCTGAAATGATCCAGGTAATTCCTATAACGAGTGTAAAGGTTGCCAGGGAGGTATACATTGGAAGATGAAGTAGTTGCAGCACCGCACTAGACATGAGAGCGAGTAAAGTATACCAGAGGAAGCGTCTAACTCCATTGGTCGACCAGAGCCATACTAGCACTACACTTATAACCGTGCCTAGAGTAAGGGGTGACAGAATGACCGTTGCTACAAAGCTCTGTGCTGGAATTGATATGGCTAACTGAGTAATAGCGATTCCGCCGATGAAACTTGCTATGATTGCTATTGCTAGCCGCCAGCCTCGTACCTGTTTATAAGCTATATACCCTGTACGAGGAAAGACAACATTTTTCTTGAGACGCACCAAGAGAAAACGCATAAGCAAGGAGTATATAATCACCAAGAGAGGAGCAAGCAGGAAAAACAGCCCTCTTTGCGGAAAATTTTGACCCAAACCATACAAGAGGCTCATGAATAAAAGCGAACTGCCCCCCATTAAGTCTGGAAGTCCATCTTCATACCAATAACGCTGTGTACGCTGTCTTATGGATAAATTTTTCTGTTCCATTTATTTCCTCATAGCCTTTCAATACAATCTAGTTTGCTTAAAAATTATGGTTTGTAGTACAAACCATAATTGTATGTTACTACATTATCGTCAAAATTGCAAGGTCCCCATCTTTTTCTGGTCAGGGATTTTCAATGCTAATAAACAGAGCACCACTTCAACCATAGATAGAAAGCATCACCCGACGCATTTACGAGGAGGGTTTACGGGTGCAACCCGAACGCTAGTACTCTCGACCCTGGAAAACGCTTGCATCCTGCGCAGTTTTTTGTTATGCTAGATGTAGTAGACCCGTGTTGTAATCAAAGGCTTTTGTACATCTATCATTCTATTCCTAGGGGAGAGCGAGAGCTTATGGATAGTTCTCTTCAAAGTGCTAATCTTACCACAGAAGAGGTAAGCAAATCTCTGGCAGAAAAAGAGGGTATAGTAGAGAACGTAAGTGGTCATGATGAGGAAGAGCATCAT
>CAXTUE010000438.1:0-4418 GCA_964247355.1 uncultured Ktedonobacteraceae bacterium
CCGCAATATCTTCGTAGGAGAGAACTTCGGGGCCGCCAGATGCGTGAATACGTATAGCTTTCATTTCGTGTTTTCCTTACTGATTCCAAATTTCTTGTTTACAATGTGCCAAGTTAATTAGCAATAGTAAGAGTGTACGCTGTACAATAAACTTATACAAGTACGCAAAAAAATGTTATATAGTATGATTTTTCATACTATGGAGAAACATCATGTTAGAGACGAACTATACCTGCCCAGTAGAGACGACCCTACATGTAATTGGTGGCAAATGGAAACCACTAATCATTTTTTATCTGCTACAAGGCACAAAGCGGTTTAGCGAACTGAAACGCCTGTTGCCACAGGTGACACAACAGATGCTCACACTCCAGCTACGTGAGCTAGAGCAACACGGTATTGTGCATCGTAAAGTCTATGCTGAAGTACCGCCAAAGGTGGAGTACTCACTGACGCCGGTTGGAAGAAGTCTTACGCCAATTCTGGACCTGATGGTTGAATGGGGCTTTCACTATCAGCAAGAACAGCTTGATGCGACAAAAGCTGTATAGAATTATTCTATGCAGGAATACATAGCTCTTACTTTGTTAGCAAAGCAACTTGACATGCTTTCTCTCATCAGAATATGCTACTACTAGAATACTTCAAGAAGTAAAGTTACATATGACCCTTAGAGAGGACTTTCGTTTTCATGGCAACTTCCGATACACACACATCCTCGACCATCAATTTCCATTTTGATCCACTATGTCCCCTTGCATGGCGTACCGCTCTGTGGGTACGCGAGGTGCGCAATCAACGGCCCGTAGAGGTCAAGTGGCGTTTGTTCAGCCTGGAGATTGTCAATCGTAAGGAAGGCACCGAGCCGGATTATGTAAATGGCTATGGTTGGACCGCGCTACGTACTCTGGCACTTGCGCGACGTGAGCAGGGCAACGAGGCAATCGAGAAACTATACGTTGCGCTAGGCAATGCACAACATGGACGCAAAGAGAGCATAAGAGAACAAGCTGTTGTTGAGGCATGCGCGAAAGAAGCCGGACTTGGCGAGGACTTTGTTGAGAAAGCTCTTGCCGATGAAAGTACAGCCCAGGATGTGCTGAACGATCACGAAGAGGCCGTAAAACGCTATCACGCTTTTGGGGTGCCAACCATCGCATTTGAAGGGTCCGAAGTTGGTTACTACGGCCCGATCATTCACACCGTTCCTCATGGTGAGGAGGCGGGCGAGTTGTGGGACTACACCGCCTATGCCCTTAAAAATCCAAACATCTTCGAGTTGAAACGCGATAGAGCAGCCGTCGAATGGGGTCCCGTTTCTGCATAAAAAACTTGCTGGTTCAAAGCCACGAGAGCGGCTTTGAACCAGCAAGTTTTTTATACATTGATATCTTCCAGATAAAGTTCTATGCCCTCTCTAATATTATATTAGTAAGAGCCTCCTCCTTTGTGTCGCCCTCACTGATACAGCCTGGAAGCGATGGTACAAAAACAGTGTAACCACCTTCTTCACTTGGCTCAAGAACGGCAGTGAACTTCATCTCTTTATCTCCTTACAACTACTGTGCATGCCTTTTCAAGAAGCGTTCCATACGTACCAGAGCTTCCTCAAGTTTGTCGGGGGCGGTACAGTAGGCACAGCGAATGTAGCCAGCACCAAAGGCACCGAAGGCACTTCCGGGGACGGCAGCAACCTGCTCCACTACCAGCAGTTTCTCGACAAATTCGTCGTCGGTCATTCCAGTATGGCGAATTTGGGGGAAGGCGTAGAAGGCTCCGCGCGGCTCATTACATACCAAACCAATGCGGTTAAGGCCCTCGACAAACATACGACCGCGACGCTCATAGTCGTCGTGCATTTTGATAACGTCATCCTCGCCATGACGCAGTGCTTGTAGCGCGGCCTCCTGTGCGGCGGTACCAGCGCACATGATGGTGTACTGGTGTATTTTGAGCATGGCCTCCAGGATATGAGGCGGTGCCGCGACATAGCCTACGCGCCAGCCAGTCATTGCGTACGCCTTTGAGAAGCCGTCGAGCAGCAGAGTGCGCTCTTGCATACCCGGAAGTGATGCAATGCTCACATGCTCTCCACCGTAGACGAGGCGGCTGTAGACCTCATCCGAGGCCACGATAAGATCATGCTCAATGGCAAGTTTGGCGATACCCTCTAACTCTTCGCGTGGAATGACCGCACCGGTCGGATTGTTTGGATTGCCGAGCAAAATCATCTTGCTACGTGGTGTGATAACGGCTGCGATATCGGCGGCACGTACCGCGAAATTATACTGGGCATAGGTTGGCACGGGTACAGGCACACCGCCCGCGAAAATAATATCGGCTTCATAGGCCACGTAGCCGGGGTCAGATGAGATAACTTCATCGCCTGAATCGATCAAACTACGCATCGCCAGATCAACGCCCTCGCTCACACCGACCGTCGTTAGAATTTGTGTTTTCGGGTCATAGGTCAGGTCATAGCGACGTTGCAGCATTGCCGCGATTTCTTCGCGCAATTCAAGCAAGCCATAGTTTGAGGTGTAGCGCGTATGGCCCTGCTCTATAGATTGAATGCCGGCCTGACGAATGTGCTCTGGCGTCACAAAATCTGGCTCGCCAACGCCAAGCGAAATCACATCGGGCATGGTGTTGATAATATCGAAAAATCTACGAATACCGGAAGGCTTGACCTTGAGCACTCGCTGTGACAGTATCTCGCGTTTGACTGTGGACATGATGTAAACCCCTTTCCTTTTTCCCATGAGAGGCGTAAGTTGTGGTTAACAAATATTGCGCTCTACCCTTCCCTATGATAGCCTACAGTAAGATAGGGAGAGAACAATTACTTACCTCTCAAACCGCTTTTCATTAGCCTGCTTTTTTCAACTGTATCATACTTGGGAACGGGTTACAATGCGCCAAAACAACATGTTTGCGACACAAGAAGCAAGCCAATCGGATAAAGAGCAACATAGCAGGGAAATGGATTATGCAGCGACTACTGGCAAATTAAGCTCCTACAGCCAATCCTAAACTTCGTACCTTTTCCACAATTCCGGGCAAAGCAGCTAGAACTGCGTCAACATCGGCTTCTGTATTCTCTTTGCCCAATGTCAAACGCAAACTGCCGTGCGACCATTCGGGCGCGAGGCCCATTGCGATAAGGACATGTGAAGGATCAACTGAACCAGAGGTACAGGCGGAACCCGTCGAGGCCGCGATGCCAAGCATATCGAGGCTTAACAGAATTGACTCACCCTCAACACCTTCAAAGCAGAAACTGGCGTTGTTGGGAAGTCGGTTTGTAGGATGTCCTGTCAGCCGGGTTCTCGGAATGGTCAGTACACGATCAATCAAGCGGTCTCGTAGCGCTGTGATGCGCAGCGTGACCTCTGCCATCTCTGCCTCTGCCAGTTGTAAAGCAGTGGCGGTGCCGACGATGCCCGCGATATTTTCGGTACCAGCGCGCCGTCCACGCTCCTGAGAACCGCCTTGTAGTTGTGGCAGAATTCGCATGCCTTGCCGCACGTAGAGAATGCCCATGCCTTTGGGTCCGTAAAATTTGTGGGCCGATAGCGAGAGCATATCCACATTGAGCGCGACAACATCGAGCGGAACAGCACCGCCAGCTTGTACAGCGTCAACGTGGAAGGGAACTTTCTTGGCGCGACAGATACGCCCAATTTCGGCAACCGGCTCGATGGTGCCAACTTCATTATTTGCATACATGACTGAGACAAGCACCGTCTGGTCTGTAATGGCACGTCCAACATCGTCGGGATTAATGACAGCATACTCATCAACGGGCAAGTAAGTTGTCTTAAAACCGAAACGGTCGAGGTATTCACAGGTATGCAGTACAGCGTGATGCTCTATCGAAGAGGTGATGATATGGTTGCCTTTTTTCTGCGAGGCAAAAGCCATGCCTTTGATTGCAAGATTATCGCTTTCAGAGCCACAGCCCACAAAAGCAATCTCGGTTGGACGGCTATGGATTACTTCGGCGACCTGTTCACGCGAACGATCAATCGCCTGCATCGCATGACGCCCCAACGTATAGATACTACTTGCGTTGCCATATTCGGTTGTAAAGTAAGGAATCATTGCCTCTAGCACACGTGGGTCTAGTGCGGTCGTCGCGGCGTGATCGAGATAGATAGTGCGCTCTGCCATGATGTTATGTTCCTGCTTGAATGAGTTTGTCTACTTCTACATTTTTGTGTTAGATAGAGTATACCACATATGTGTACATTTTACACTATCTTTGATACATGTCAGAGCCTTTTGGTTTACCCAAGTTACATCTTTCTCAGGAGATGTGTTGGGTAGGGACCGCATTCATCACGTCCGTCGTCGCCTCTCGCCTCTCCACAAAGACGTGTTGAAAGCGGTCCCGACCAGAGAAGCAATCACAAAAA
>CAXTUE010000439.1:0-4410 GCA_964247355.1 uncultured Ktedonobacteraceae bacterium
GCATTCCTTAAGAAACCTACTGTTGAAAGCATTCCCCTTGCCGGTGCCCTGGATTCTTTAGTAGCGTGGAGCTGTTGCGCGTGGGCGGTTGATTACGGCAGCAAGGGCCGCGACGACCGCGACCGCAAAGAACGCAGCAGCGTGCTTGTAGTGGGCCTGAGTAGGATTGCTGGCAAGCACATGATAGACACCTGGAACAACATAGTATACTGCGATCAGGAGGGCGATGATAGCAACTCCGATACCAGCGTAAAAGATTGTAGTTTTGTTCATGATTAAATTGGACCTTCCTTTTTATTGCTCATACATTCTAACGACATACATTTTCTTCTACCAGTAATGAACGATGTACGAGTCGAAGATGTAACACAATAGACGCGTGTGGAACAGATCAAACCTCTTGAGTGTGACGGGCGTAACGAATTAGGCCCTTACAGATGGCTTCATAACGAACATACCAGCGATGCCAGCGATAAGGGCGACGACACCGATGGCGATAACGGCATATGCCTTGCCATGAAAGTGCATGCCGACGAACATATAAATACCTGCCAGCAATGCAATAACACCAATAGCGATAACGGCATAGTATACTGCTGTATTCTTCATGATGAGTACCTCTTCTTTTATATACAAATATTTCTGAAAGGACCTTTGGCTCTCCAAAGCTCTTACACTATAATAAACGAGGTACACGAATTCTACCAACTAATTGCATACATTTTAGCCCATTTGGGTATTTTTCTCGTTATACCCTGTTCTTAAAAACCGTGAAGAACAAAATGAGTGCCACAAGGCCCGCAATCCAACAGTAGTAGGCAAACGGATCGAGACGACCAGTCTCGAAGTGCTTCATCAAAAACTTTGTGCTGAAGTATGCCGCTACACCCGACACAATCATGCCAAGCACAATCAGTAACAGTTGTGATGCAGGCTGTGTCAAAAGAAGTGGTACTTCGATAAGTGCCGCCGCGAGAATGATTGGAGTGCCAAGCAAGAATGAGTACCGCGCGGCGTCTTCGTGTGTCAAACGCACACCCAGACCAGCTACAATGGTCATGCCAGAACGTGAAAAGCCTGGAATGAGGGCCAGTGCCTGAGCCGAACCTACAATAAGTGCCTCTTTCCATGAGAGAGATGCGAGGGGACGGAAACGTGCCTCGCGCTCTTTGGCATTCATCACCTCAAGTTGAGCCTCGCTACGCCGTCGTAATAGCTCTCCCGCAAACAGCACTGAGCCATTAATAACGAGAAACGTTGCTGCGATAATCGGTGAGGCGAACAATCGCTCAAGTGGTGTTTGTAGAAATACACCAATTAATCCTGCTGGTATGCACCCGATGATAATGAGCCAGCTTACCCAACTTTCCGTGCCCTGTTTTACCTCACCCTCCTTGACACTTGTAATAATAGTCTGTCCCACTTGCAGCCAGTCGCGCCAGAAAAAAATAAGCAAGGCGATACTCGTGCCAAGGTGCAAGGCTACAATCAAAGGCAGAAAACAACTGCTTCCACCACATTGTGTCCCGCCTTGAATATCGCCCCATCCAAATAAGCCAGGAAGAACTACCGTATGACCGAGGCTGCTGATAGGAAAAAGTTCTGTGACGCCTTGCAGCAATGCCAGGAACAGTATCTGTATTACATTTGGTGTCTGCGCCGCTGTAGGCGGCGCGACAATCACTATGCTTGCGATATGGAATAGAGACATGAATAAAGTACTCTCTTACTGTAGATATTTTTGCTCATCTTGCTGAAACTCGGCGTTTGTCTTCGCGAAGACTGCATGACCGTCCTTCTTTGACAGAAAAAAGTAGTAATCGGTATTTGGTGGTGCGGCAGCAGCTTCTAAACTCGTAAGCCCAGGACTACAAATTGGTGTTGGAGGAAAGCCTTTTACAATATACGTGTTCCACTGGCTATCCACCGCGATTTTGCCGCCACTATCCGCAAGTGGTTGCCAGTATGAGGTTGGTGGCGTTTGTGTATCACGTGCATATTGTACGGTTGGGTCGGCCTGTAGCAATCCCACCGTTTCGTCATTTTGCTTATAGATACGGTTCCAGTAGACGCTGGCAATGCCTCCACGTTCGGTTACATCGTTTTGC
Organism: uncultured Ktedonobacteraceae bacterium; assembly: GCA_964247355.1. Taxonomy (GTDB): domain Bacteria; phylum Chloroflexota; class Ktedonobacteria; order Ktedonobacterales; family Ktedonobacteraceae; genus JBBQVS01. The sequence goes on from CAXTUE010000439.1 coordinate 2,109, forward strand.
GCGCCCGCCTCACGTTCAACAATTGAGGCCAGCGTTAACATCTTATAGAGCGAAAGATTGTGTTGCTGCGCCAATGTGTCGAGATGGTGCGTCGCAATGGTGTCCGTCATGGTTTGCAGGAGCAAGTCCACTACGTCGCTTGCTGTAGCGTCAACCGGAACCTGATAACTGGACGGAAAGAGTAAGCCCTCCATGCTGCTACCAGCAGGAACGTTTTGTAGTAGCTTGTACTTTGCCGCATTTGGGAAGGTATTGATATGCTTGGTGTAGTTCAAGAAGTCATTTGCCTTGAACTTTGCTAAGCCTGCGTTGGAAAACTGGCGCGCGATTTGTTCTAATCGCCAGCCTTCGAGAATGATCACGCGTACCGCGTCGGGCTGTGCATTCAGCAACTGGTCAATGATGTCGCTGATCGTCATACTGCTATTCAGCTTACTATAAATACCTGCTTCCAGACGCGTATCCAGGCCCTTGACGCGCGCCCAGACACGAAAGGCCAGTGCGTTGCGAATGAGTCCTTTTTGTTGCAATTCCGTCGCGATTTGTCCCGTGCTTTCACCTTTAGAGATTTCAAAGGGAATCGACTTACCAGTTCCGGCAGGAGTTACTGGCTGAAAAATATCCGCAGTTGTGTTCCAAGCATAATAGGTTACGCCAAAGATAGCAGCGCCAATCAGCAGTATCGCTATAATCGCGAAACGAGGACCTTGTCTCATGTTGCTCCCTCTGTTTTCCGGTCCAGGCTATCCAGATAGTCCTGGAGGATGACGGCGGCTGCGTAGGCATCAATCTCTTGCCCTTGCCGTCGTCGCTTTGTCTGAGTACGTCGTGTAGTATGCTTGTGCCGCGCACGACCTTCTCCTTTGCCCCATTCATCCCCTCCGTCTCGTCCTGCAAGGAGACGCCGCGCTTCTACCGTTGAGAGACGCTCATCCCAAAACGTGATCGGCACAGCGACATGCGGTTTCAGCCGCTCTACAAATGCCTGCACCCACTGCCCCTGTCCGTGAATCTGTCCATCCATACTGATCGGGAGTCCTACCACAAGCCCTTCGGCTTCGGTCTCCTCTATAAGTTGCTCAATGGCAGTCCATGTCTGCTGTTCGTCACGTGAAGTACGCAACGTTGTGTAGGGCGAGGCAAGCAGACCGCGCGCGTCACAGACCGCAACGCCAATCCTGGCCTCACCAACATCAAGTGCCATCAACCGCGTCATAGACATTCACTCAGTTCTTTTGCGTAGGTGCTACTTCCTCTTATACGTAGAACGTGCCAGGATGTTATTTTCTAACCACATAGGCTAAATTGGGTGGGGCAACGAGACACCAGGTCAAGCATATGTGACCTGGTGTCTCTCTTTCCTCTTACTTTTTAGGAGCCGTTGTGGTGTCCTCTGGTACCAGATGAACAGTAATATTTGCTGGCCGGAATGAAATCCAGCCCGGTGTCCAACTTCCTATGTGTGGCTCCGTACTAATAACTGCCTGGTGTACACCCGGAATACGTAGCAGGATAGCCTGTGCGTCTTTAATACCTTTACCGTTAATCTGGCTTTGTACCTCTTGTGTATTGATCGCTGGCACTACACTACTGATTGCGCTACCTGCAAGCGTGAGCGCCGACTTATTATCACTCGTTGTTTTCAACTGTGGAAACTGCACAGGATGCTTTGCGTCATCGACCACTGTATAGTTTGGGTACGCTTTATCCTGTTTGACAAACCCGTTGAGCTGTGCAATTGCAGCCTTTTGCAGTGTCGCGGCGGGTACAATAAGTACGACAACGCTCAGTTTCATCTTAGCTGTAAAGGTGCTATCGGTTGCCGACTGACCAACCGTTGGAGGGTTTTCTAGCGTTTCGGTGGTCGTGAGTGTTCCCGCCACGTCTCCCGGTGCGGTTTTCGTTGCTAACCACGCTTTGAACGTTTTGTCGAGGGTCGCGTGTAGACTGGTCTTTGCCGCGTCAATATCTTGCTGTGAAATTGCTGGCGTTGTACCTGCTCCTCCACTGGTTGTAGCCTCCTTGTTTGTGACCGTCAGTTTCAAATCTGAACCACTGATTTTGTTTGCCATTGCAATCGCGTTCAGGCTATCGGGCGGGATAGCATTAATACTACCTGCTCCAACATTGCCACTCGTACCGGCTTTTTGTGCTTGCACTGGTATATCAACCGTACCGCCTGTGTTACTGTATAAAACGTCAACAACAGCCTCGTATTGTGTCGAGAAGGAGACACCACTGCTGCTCGCGACAATGGTCCCCGATGGAATGGTGACGAGCGACTTGCCGTTGTTGGTGAATG
>CAXTUE010000440.1:0-4399 GCA_964247355.1 uncultured Ktedonobacteraceae bacterium
AACTCAGGTTGAGTGCGCTCTTGCACATCCCATGCTCGCACTATCAATTCATGTGGTCCAGCAGGCAGTTCATCAAGCACTATCTCCCAAAAGCACCATGACCACTGCTGTTGTGCTTGTAATGTTGCACCTATCCAACTGCGCCCCTCATCATACGATAGCTCGATACGCTCGATAGGTACGCCATGCTGACTCACTGCATAGCCCTGTACAACTACCTGTCCAGACGCACAGATGGCACCCTCTGATGGCTGACAGATAACCGCATTCAGTGAAAGTTCACCGAGCATTTTCCCATTACTCCAATCAACGTTCTGCGGATCAATATATGGGGGGAAAAGTTTGTACGCATACCTTTGAAAATAATTCGCAGAAGGGGCTTCCTGTACATTGATATTTCCTAACCATTTTACACTTCTCGCACCAATATACCCCGGTACAACAGCACGCAAAGGAAACCCATGTATGGCAGGCAAAGCCTCACCGTTCATCTCATATGCCAGTAACACATCAACAACTTTCTCCAAAGGAATAGAACCACCGAAGCCTACTTGCTCTCCATGTCTCCATACCTCGTCCAATCCCTTGAAGGCGACATGCGCTGCGCCATCCTGGACATCAGCCTCGTTGAGCACGGTCGATAAGGCTACACCACGCCATTTCGCATTTCCAATAGGGTCTACACCCCACGGCACTTCGTGAAGAATAGGTTTTACCTGTGCCATCTCAGTACGCCGAATACCAGCGCATTGTAACAACGCAACCTCTGTTGTCGTCGGCATTGCCTTCAAGTCTGCCAATGATAGTTCCAGAGGTTGCTTAACCATCCCTGTTACTGCGAGAAAATAGGCATCAGGGTCTACAACTGGGACAGTACCATGTGTACGTACAAAAAAGTATTCTTGTGGCGTCACAAATGCCTGCCGTAGTGCTGGAAGTGGAGCACCGGCGTTGAGAGGTTCGTTCTGATGTATCACCATCGTTGGGTGCTTGCGCAATGGTTCCATAATTTACCTTTTACTGGAGCTTAAATTTCAATGATTATAGCACGTTCGCCTGCTTCTCGAAAGTCTCCCTTATAATCCAGAAACAGAACTTCTCATCCATTCAATAGCGTCACTTACTGTACTTACAATGAAAGCACCTTGCTGTAAGAGTTCACCAATCAATCTTCCGGCTTCTCCACCTGTGTAGTCACGGGCTAGTATGCCTGTCTGTTGTACGTCATTTTCCGTCTCTACTCCATTATCAGCAGATATGAGCAGTATAACTGGAAGCCCCCGTTTCGCCGCCACAACCGCCTCTTGCAGTAAAGCAAGGTTGCCGGGACCAATGGGTGTTGGACATACAATAAGGCATGAAACTTGTGCAAGTCTGCGCCGCATCTGCTCTAGCGACTCCTTCGACATAGGTGCATATGGCTGCTCGACAATCACGTGTTTAGCCAGTCGCAATGCCAGTGTATAATCACTATCGCCAATATTAAGCGGACCAACACTAAATGGAATACGTTCGTCCGCTAAAGCACGCATCATGACCTCGCCTGAACTGCCGCCCGCTATCAAATGCACCACCGCTTGCTGCCCAGCATTGCTCTCTTGCTCTTCACTATCAGGCGGCAACACACTTAGGTGTGTTGCGCCACGCAGAATGCCCACGCGCACATCAACTCCGTACACACGACTCAACAGCGTAGGCTCCAATACCTCGGCAGGACTCCCATCGGCAACAATACCACGCTGAAAAAGTAACAGGCGCGGAAAGTAGCGCGAGGCCAGATTCAGGTCGTGCATTGCCGCGATCAGCGTAACCCCTTGTTCCCTATTTAGACGTTGCACGAGTTCGAGCGTCTCGATCTGGTATTTGATGTCAAGATGTGAGGTCGGTTCGTCAAGCAAGAGGAGCGACGGCTCCTGCGCTAGAGCCATCGCAATCATTCCGCGCTGCCGTTCGCCACCACTCAACTCGTTAAAGATACGATGCGCAAAGCCTGTCATTCCTGCTGCCCGCAGTGCATCCGCAGCAATCGTCGCATCATGTTTCGTTCTCTCACCAAAAAACGGTTGAACAAATGGTGTACGTCCCAGACTCACCATTTGCTCCACGGTAAAGGCAAAAGGCACATGTAACTCTTGTGGTACAACCGCGATCCTTTGCGCCACCCCTCGTCGTCCCCATTGCTGCAACGTTCGCCCCTCTAGCAACACTTTGCCCTGCTGAGGTACAAACAACCCACTCATTAAGCGCAAGAGCGTTGTCTTACCGGAGCCATTTGGACCGAGCAAGCCAATCATCTCGCCCTTCTGTACCTGTAGTGATACGTCATACAGCAGGGGCTTCTTCCCATAACCAAACGTGATATGTTGTACATCCATTAGTAAAGATGTACCTCGCTCTCCCTCAGAAAACGGTTGCATCTTTACCATGTGTAGTCTCGCTTACTACGCCGCAACAAAAACAGGAAAAAGGGAGCACCCACCAAGGCTGTGAAAATGCCAACAGGCAATATCGTTCCTGGAATAAGCACACGCGCCAACAGGTCGGCTAACGTGAGAAAAATCGCGCCACTCAAAGCAGCAGTTGGCAACAAAAAACGATGCTTCGGTCCCAACAGTAAACGCATCACATGCGGCGTCACCAACCCGACAAAACCAATCAATCCACTAATGGAGACAGCCGCCGCCGTCAACAGCGAAGCCACAATCACTACGCTAAACTTGTACCACTCAACCCGCACTCCCAGATGTGACGCGCTCTCTTCACCAAGCGCAAACACATCCAGCACGTTCGCGAGACTCATTGAGAGAAACAGACCAACAAGCACGACAACGCCAACAATCAATACCGGCGGCCAACTTGTTACCTCTACCCCGCCAGAAAGCCAGTTGAATAAAGACTGTACGGTGAATTGTGAATGCGGTGCAAGCGTCAAAATCAACGTTTGAAAGGCGATCAATACAGCATTCACTACAACCCCCGCCAGCAATAATGTCACAACAGGTGTCCGTCCATCACTGCGCGCAATTGCATAAACAAATAACACCGTACCTATTGCGCCAACAAACGCAAGTATCGGTGTCAGCGAAAAGAGCGTCCCGCCGTACAATGTATCAAATGGCAGTACAAACGCAATAGAAGCACCCAATGCCGCTCCCGAAGACGTGCCTATAAGAAATGGGTCTGCAAGCGGATTGCGTAACACTCCTTGAAAAAGCGTTCCCGCAACGGATAGTGCCGCACCCACAAGTGCTGCACCTACAACGATAGGCAAGCGCAATTGCCAGATAATCACCTCTATCGCTGAATCCCAGGACCGCGCAAAATGGAAAAGCTGTGTTCCATTAAGTATCACCCGCACAATTACATTCAAAGGAATAGAGGTTGCCCCGAAACTAATCGCAACAATTATGACTATCAGAAGGGCTAGACTGAGAAGAAGTGTGGTGAGTTGAAACGAAAGGAAACGCCGTTTTTCTGTGTGCATAAGTCTCTCTTCCTTTGACGCGAAGGAATACGACTATTCACCGGGCAGGTCTCCTGACTCTTGGCTCGCATGCTATCACACATAGCCAATTACAGTAGCGCGACTGCGTTGGATTTCCACCAACTTCCCTATTTTACCGAGGCTTTGCACCTCGATCACCCGATGAAGAACAGTAATGTGCTCTGTAGTATAGAAGTGACATAGACCAATGTCAAACAGCGTTATACTTCCCTGTCCTAATGAACAGTTGACAAGTCGCACAGTGAAGACGATACTACATAGAGGACCCATCTATCATAAAGGATTTATATTCGCATGGCAATTGAAAAAGATTTCTTCCGACAAGTTTTAGGGCAATTCGCAACTGGCGTGACGGTTGTCACCACCAACAATAAAGGTACGATTAGCGGCTTGACGGTCAATGCATTCTGTTCTGTTTCACTCGATCCCCCATTGGTGCTCGTCTGTGTGGACCTGACGAGCAACACATTGCCACTCATTCGTGAAAGCAAGAATTTCGCGGTCAATATATTGACAGACGAACAAGAACACCTCTCGCGCTGCTTCGCTACTCCTTCGATAGAACGCTACGAGAATTTCTGTCACGCGGAATACGAGACCGCCGTGACAGGTGCTCCTATTCTCACAGGCGCACTCGCGTTCATCGACGCTCGCGTTGTCGCGGAATATCCTGGTGGCGACCATATCATCTTTCTTGGACAAGTCGAAGCACTCGGCACACCGGACAAATTTGAGTTCGCACAGAATAGAACGCCAGCGCAAAACACTCTTGTTACGCGCGCGCCACATCCAGAGAATACGCAACCGCTCGGCTACTATCGTGGTCAATACCGCCACTTCACCTCAAACTATTCCGAACCTAGTCTGGACACTACAAAACAATATGAGAAAGTC
>CAXTUE010000441.1:0-4390 GCA_964247355.1 uncultured Ktedonobacteraceae bacterium
GCGTCTCGAAAACGTGCCGTGCCTCTTCTGATGCCTGCGAGAGATAGGGACCATCAGGTACGCCGAGCACTGGCTTGACCTCAGTCGTAACACTTTGCCAGTTGCTGCACAGCAATGAAGAGGCCAGCTTGATGCCCGCGATATCCTGTGTAAAATAACCGATGTGTTCAACGGAGTCTGCGCATTGTATCAAGCCAGAGGTGGGGATACGACCATACGTTGGCTTGAAGCCAAAAATGCCACAGTAAGCAGCCGGGCGAATGGTCGAGCCAATCACCTGTGTACCCAGTGCTAGTGGACAGAAGCCAGCCGCTATAGCTGCAACCGACCCGCTACTCGATCCACCAGGACTGTGATTGAGATTGTGGGGATTGCGCGTCGCCCCCGGCTCGAAATAAGCAAATTCAGTTGTGACCGTTTTGCCGAGAATGAGCGCACCCTTGTTCTTCAACAGTGTGACGCAGGTAGCTTCAGGACCAACAAACAATTCTGGCGGCAATTGCGATCCGGCTTGCGTCGGGAAACCGTCGACGCGAAAAGTATCTTTGACACCGATAGGAATGCCATACAATGGGGGACGACTGGTGACATCAGGAAAACGCTCTCGCAATGCGGTCGCTTCCGTAATCAAACGCGCACGACGGTCCGCTTCAGGTAAAAGTGCGTGTACCTTGATATCTGCCGCATCGATACAATCGCAAAGTTCGTGAATGTAGGCAAGCAGATCGAGTTCCCCGTTGTGCAGTTTGGCCGCTGTGGCTGCAAGTGGTGCCGGAAGAAGCATAGGAGTCCTCCTCTATGCTATTACGATGCAAAGCAAATAATAGAACTGCATTGTATCACATCATGAAAAATGAGAGGAGTACTTGCGAACCATCTAAAAAAAAGTATATGATTTGCACACATGCCTCATCATGAATGAACAGCTAGAACGTTCGGCGGAAGGAATAGAAACTGATGAAACCGATTGACCTGAGCAACATGCGTGTAATCGACTTATCACAAAATTGGGACATGCATACCCCTGGTTTTGCCACCTACGAGGGACCCACGATCAAATGGATCAAGCGCGTAGCCTTCGATAAAGTGGGTGGGCAACATATAGCATCAACACTACACGTCGGAACGCATCTCGATGCCCCTTTACACTTCATTACGAATGGGCAGGATATTGGCAGCATTCCGCTCGATAAGCTGGTTGGTCCTGGCGTGGTGGTAGACCTTGAGGCACTGGGCATCGGTGACTACGATCTTTACACCTCGGCCCACTTTGAAGAATGGGAGCGCAAAACAGGAATACGCATTCAGCCCGGTGATATCGTGGTGGTACATACAGGCTATCACAAGTATTATCCCAGCAATTGGTATGGTGAATCGCAGTCCGATGAAACCCGTTATTTCATTAAACACCCCGGTCCCACACGCGAGTTTGTCAACTGGGTACTGGAGCGCAAGATTTCATGGTTCGCCATTGATGCAGGTTCGATGGATCACCCGATGAACACCGTTATTCGTAAAGTACGGCCCGACCTCGCCGCCAAGTGTGCGCAGAAACTGGGTAAGCCACTAGAGGAGATCTGGCCCGAAGACGACCTGCAAATTATGCACTACGACATGTTTCCCCACGGCGTCTTCCACGTCGAAAACGCTGGCGGCATGATCGACGAGGTACTCGACCAGCGCATCTGGGTTGGCTGCTTCCCCTGGAAATTCGTGGGTGGAGAAGCTGCGTTTTGCCGTTTGGTGGCGTTTGTGGGGAATGACTAGTCAATTTATAGAACGCAAAGGATGTCCCACGTAGCCAATGTGGTAGTATTGGACGTGGGATTGCTGTTCTTACAAAAGGCGAAGGGAAAAGGAGTATGTCGATGTCACGTCGTCGGGCGTTGTTGACACTGATAAGCATACAGCCCATGCTCCTGGGTCTTACTTCCAGTACTATTCCTCCTCAACTACAAAGAAGGGGAGGTAGTATTCGCCTTGCCATGCTCAGCTTCTGGCATGTTCATGCACAAGGCTATGAGCAGCAGGCTCTTGCAAATCAGGCCACACAGGTTCTGGCAATCTGGGATGAAGTACCGGAGCGGGGCCGTGTGCAGGCAAACGTTTTGCAGGTTCCTTTTTATGACAATCTCTCGGACCTGCTGCAAAACGCGGCTGTCGACGGCGTGATTGTGGATACACCGACAACGATGCACCGCGATGTGATGGTTGCCGCCGCCCACGCGGGGAAACATATCTTTACCGAGAAGGTGCTAGCACCCACATTGCATGAAAGCAAGGAAATTGTGAACGCTGTCACCACAGCAGGTGTCAAGCTCATGGTTTCTCTGCCTCGGCTCTATAGCAGCTCGACACTGGCGATTCAAGACATCCTGGCGCGGAGGTTGCTCGGTGAAGTGACAAAGGTCAGGGTCAGTGTCTCACATGATGGTGCTCTGAGAACGCCACAACATCCTCAGGGCTGGTTGCCACCCGCTTTTTTCAATCCCCAGCAAACAGCAGGAGGGGCGATGATTGACCTTGGAGCGCATCCCATGTATCTCACGCGCCTGTTCCTGGGTCAGCCCGAACATGTCAGTGCAACGTATGGCTACGTCACGGGGCGTGCGGTCGAAGATAACGCAGTCGTGGTGTTGCACTATCTCCAGGGGGTGGTTGGCATTGTCGAAGCTGGCTTTGTCAACCCGTTCTCTCCGTTTATGATCGAGGCACACGGCACACAGGGGAGCTTGCTGTATGGAACTCCCGACAATACTGTGCTGATACGCAGTGCGGTCGCAGGGAAGCCTGCCAGCGAGCGTTGGAGCGCGTGGACACCTATGCCCCCTGATCAACCGACGGCCTTCCAACAATGGATTATGCACATTCAGCAAGGCACGATTGCCAACGAGAACATACAAATCGCGGTTGACTTGAGCGCACTGATGGAAGCTTCAAACCAATCAGCGCGCAATAAGCAAGCTGTACGACTAGATACTCTATGATCGTTTCTACGGAAACACTACACCGCTTACGTGTGACTGTTATGCCTGAGAATACGAAGTTCTTCCCGTGACATTTCCCGTTTGATTGTCTATGACGCTGATCTCAATACTATACCCTAATGCATTAAGATAGTGTTGTAGCGTCCCTAACTGAATATTGGAAGCAGCTTTCTCTAAGCGACTGATAGCTTGCTGTTTTAAGCCAGACAGTTCGGCTGCCTTATGCTGTGTCAATCCTTGTTCCTGCCGGACTTGATACAAAATGTGAGCCAGATCAAGTGCAGTTTCCGCGACGACATATTCTTGCCGTTCCTCGTCGGAGAAAGTAGCAATATACTCGTCAATTTCATTATATCTTCTACGTTTTACAACATATATGTTGTATTATACATGAGATAGTCTCCTCTTGCACTATCTGCTTAATTTAGTAATCAGGCATACCTAATGTATATGATATCCTAATATTGGGATACGAAGCTTACATAACACCGTTATTTAATAGAATTGATTCAGTTGTAGTACGATGGAGATAAAACAGAATGTGCAGAAACATCAAACCCCTCTTCAACTTTGAGCCGCCAGCCACGGAGGACGAGATTTGGGCGGCATCCTTGCAGTTCGTAAGGAAAATTAGTGGCTTCAACGCACCATCTAAGACGAACGAGTCGGCATTTTATGGAGCGGTTGACGAGATTGCTAAAATTTCAGAACAACTTCTCAGCTCACTCGAAACAACTGCTGCCACCAAAAATCGGGAGGAAGAGGCGGCGCGAGCTAAGGCACGCTCTGTCCAAAGATTTGGTTAATCATAAGGAGTGCCAATCATGAATCCATCCGAACGTATTGACACGTACATCACGGAACTTGCCGACTGGCGTGGTCAACTAATTGCTCGACTACGCACACTCGTCAAGGAGGTCGACCCCGACATCACCGAAGAATGGAAGTGGGAGACGCCAGTATGGTCTCATAAGGGACCCGTTTGTGCGGGTGGTTCCTTCAAGAAAGCCGTAAAGATGAATTTCTTTCAAGGCGCATTTCTGGAAGACCCGCACAAACTTTTCAATGCTGGCCTTGACGCGAAAAAAACGCGGGCTATAGATTTTCACGAGGGCGACGCAATTGACGAAGGTGCGTTGAAAGAACTTGTTCGCGCTGCTGTCGCTCGTAACGTTGGGTGAGAAAATCTTGGCGTTTCCTTCCTTTCACGTTTACAGTTGCGGCAATGGAAACTTGCGATCCTGCAAACGTTTGAGGAAGGCGGGACGGCGTACATGGGGCTTAATTCATGCTCGGAAACGTGTTTGAAACGCGTCACTCTCTTTAATTTTCTCCATTATTGTAGGGACCGCATTCATCCCGTCCGTTTGTCGGGGTGAGAGACCCAAGACGGACGCGATGAA
>CAXTUE010000442.1:0-3878 GCA_964247355.1 uncultured Ktedonobacteraceae bacterium
GTGAAGTTGTGCCGAGTGCGCGCAGGACGGCGAAATTGGTCAGGCGGGTTCGTGCGCTCAACCATGATGCGAGTAGATCGCCAAGAAGAGCGAGCAACAATGCGGTTATTGTTCCAATTACCAGCACGCCGCTTATGACAACGTACAGGGGATCGCTGTTCAAAGAGGCCAGCAGAGCACGACGGTCAGAAAGTCTCTCAAGGTACAGGTTGGGTGAGGTTAATGCGGTACGTACGCTGGCAAGCGAGGCGGCATCATCGCGACTATGTAGCCATACGACATTGATGGTCGGCGGCGTTACTGCTGGTGCCGGGTCCTGCTGTTTGTATGCACTCGCAAAGCGTTGATATTCCATTAAAACGCCGCCGGCAGAAAGCACCTGATTGCCCACTCCCACCGCTGTAGAAGTTTTGTCGTTGACCGTTGGCATATGCTGAACAACGCCAATAATGATGCAGTGTAAGTCATGGACCGGCTGGTCATCTTCTTTTACAAGGAGCGACGAACCGACATGCAATCGTAGCAGCGTTGTTACATTTGCATCCACAATCACAGGTATCGGTTGCGCCAGGTCGGTCTGTGTTCGTAGTTGTGGTGACAGGGTTTTTGCTACCCGGTAATCCTCTTGGGAAGCCCAGTTGACCGCATTCACAAATGTAGCCGTGTCTACAGCACGTATTTCAATGGGCTGGTTTGTGTTGGCAGATTGACCAGGAGTACTATAGCCTGTACTGGCGGCGAGCACACCAGGGATGGCCTGATATTGTTTGATCACCTGCGATGGCGTAATTGCCACTTTTTTACTATTGCTTGTGTTATTGAGGATAGTGGGGCTGCCACTGAAATCGGCACCTGTGAGATAGGTGCTGATATCTTGAATATGCTGGGTCTGTGTCGCGGTAAATACAAGTGTAAAGAGCGCGAAGGCAACAGAGAGGGCCAACAACATGGTCATACGCAGCGACTGACGTGGTGAACGCGCGATTTGCATAATTGCCAGCAGCGAGACCGCGCCACGTCTACGGGCGGCAAGAAATGCGCCGAGGCGTAAGAAGAGCGGAAAGAGCCGTAAGAAGAACAGGATACAGGCCAGGATGAGAAAGAAGGGTGCCAGAATTGATAATGGCGCGACCACCAGTGTCTTTGCATCTCCCTGTAACACATTCCCAACACTTGTCAGGTAGAGCGAGAGGCCATAACCGAGGAGCGCAATCAAGCCCGCAATCAAGTCCAGATTGAAGCGTTGCCAGAATGAGCGTTTGGAGGTACGTGAACTTTCGCGACGTATGGCAAGAATATCCATACGTGCGGCGAAAAAGAGTGTGATGCTCATGGTAACAATCGAGACAAGTGCAATGACAACAGCATAGGGAAGAACATTCTGTCCTGCTTGCACAATATTCTGCGTCACAACATTCAATGCATTTTGCTCCGAAGCAGGAAGCACCCGTTGCGCGAACAGAAGCACGGTGACAATCGAGAGAGGTACTCCAACGACAATGGCAACGACGCCTAGTAGCACACTTTGCAGCAGTAATGCGCCAAAGACTTGTAAGCCGCTTGCTCCACGACTGCGCAGCAATGCAATTGTCTCGGCCTGACTATCGACCAGTAGATTTGTAAGTAGGCTGATAAAGAAAAGGATCAGCGCGATAATTTGTAACGTAAGCACAATAATTGGAATCCGCGCCACACTTACACGGCTACGAAAGCTTTCAAGAATGCCGGGCGTCGATGACGTTCCAAAAAGTGGTCCATTTACAGATGCATTTACCAGATACGGATATTGTGATGCGCCGCCATCAGTGCCGCTAAGACCAACATATGAGAGGTCTAACGCGTTTACGTTACTCACAAGAGCGTCCAGGTCATGTATAAAAATCTGCAAGGTATTGAGACGATATGTCCAGCTTAATGCATACCCACTGCTTGAGGACGAGAAGATAGTATCTACATGTTGACTTGCACGTAATGACTCATGGAGAGCAAGCAAGGCATCGTTTGATGTTAGCATTGTGTAGTCATAGATAGTCTCTTGTTCCGTCGCATAGGTGGCGGGATCGAATGAACTGCCGCGAAAGTAAGAGCTACTTGCCGCATCTACGTTGAAAATACCTACGACATGCGCCACGAGTGGTAGCGTATATTGCTTTGCCGCCAGTCCAGTGGTAGGGTCCTTAAGTTCGAGAGAGTAATTCATTTTTACGTCGAAGGTCGAACCCAGAGAGAGGCCAAGCTGACGCGCTGTGGTAGATGTCAGCAGAACCTCGATATCGCGCGTTGGAGCATTCGTTACACGTACACCGCGCCCCTGCAGTCGTCCTAGATGCATGGTCATATCTTGAGTCGTAACGCCATAGGTGATCAGTACCGTCTTTGGATGTGGAGGGCGCACAAAGGAAATATTGTAGGCCGAGATAGTGAATTGTGTTTGTTGTGCAAGCGACCCTATCTGTTGATGAACGGGGTTCTCTAACTGTTGATGCACATCGTTGACAAGTGGAGTTGAGAGACCTTGTGTAATAGCAGAGACAGGAATTTCGGCACTGTCAGGCGTCGCGTTAAGCGTACCGCGTAACCCGGCGGTAGTCATGACATCTGAAAAAAGAGGTATTGCGCATGTAATAATTACCGCCGCAATCATGCCAAGCGAGGTAACGAACAATAAAAACCACGTCTTACGTAAGCGTAGTAACGCAAGCGTCATGACGGAAGGCATCAGAAAGCCTTGAGCACCACGCCGGGGTTGAGAAATACGAGACATAGTGGCCTCTCCAATAAGTACACACACCAAATAATATTGTTACAACAATAGCTTATTCGAGAGGATATGACAAGAGTGTTTATACGTACTCAACCTGAGCGAGAAAAAACTTAACAGTAATCTCACATCTCTTCTGGTATAACTATGCTTGATGGAGTAAGAACAACTTCATTGCTCGTGTTTACGAGACACTTGAATGTACTTAAAAACAAAGGAGACACTGTTTATGCATATCGCAAATCCTCTCATGCTCGCGCTCTGTATCGTTGTATTCGCTGCACTAATTAGCGCGGTTGTGTGGTTCGTTCGCGTTCAGAGACGCAAATCTACTACATTGCCACGACGTTAGTTAAAGGAGTAGTTTCGTCATGACACCTTCACAGCTAGAGCTAGCTCCACAAACACCTTCACAGAAAGAGGTGCCAACACCACCGTCACTTCCGCGAAAAGAGGGTAAAGCACAGCGTCAGGGAATTGCATGGGTTGTAGGTTCATTTCTCTTCTGCCCCTGCCATCTTCCTCTGACACTTGGTTTGCTGGCTGCGATTTTCGGTGGCACAGCATTGGGTGCTGTTGTCGTACACTATTCACTGATTGCTGGTGTAATTATTACAGCGATTTGGGCTACTGGCACGTGGTATGGCTTTCGCAAGCTACGAGCTACAAGTAGCCCAACCTGCGCTATACCAGTACGCTAAGCGGGAGTACACTAAAGGAAAACGCGCTTTTGCAGATGCATTTCTACAAAAGCGTCCCATGTTTGTAAATATCTGATAAGGACTGTTTCATGCGGCTACTGGTAGTTGAAGATGAGGAAGACCTGGCGAACGCATTGGTGCGAGGACTGCGGCAAGAGGGTTATGCCGTCGATGTAGCACTCAATGGACAAGAGGGTTGGGAATTAGCGGATGTCAATGACTACGATATACTCTTACTCGACCTGAACTTACCCGATATCGATGGTATAGAAATTTGTCGAAGACTCCGAAAGTCGCACCCACACCTGCTGATACTGATGCTCACAGCACGAAGCAGTGCTTACCAACGTATTGCAGGACTGGATACGGGAGCCGATGATTATCTCGTCAAACCATTTGACTTTGGCTAGCTGGTC
>CAXTUE010000442.1:3888-4390 GCA_964247355.1 uncultured Ktedonobacteraceae bacterium
ATACGAGCGTTACTACGAAGAGACATGCGTGGACGCGATCCCATACTCCGCTATCAGGATATAACGCTTGACCCATCGGCTCGTGTCGCGTGGAAAGGGACACAGCGTCTCGATCTTACAAAGAAAGAGTTTCGGGTGCTCGAATATCTCTTGCATCATCCCACTGAGGTTGTCACGCAAGAAGACCTGTTGGAGCACGTCTGGGATATGCGCTCCGATGCCTTCACAACCACTGTTCGTGTACACATCACCTCTTTACGGCGTAAGTTAGGCGACTCAGCAGACAGGTATATAGAGACAGTTGTTGGTAGTGGCTATCGGCTCGGTACACCTACATTGCCAGAGGTAACACAATGACAAAGAACTCTCTTCAAGTAAAATATAGAAAACCTTCCAGGCTACAATTTCCGCTCCAACTTCGCCTGGCTCTATGGACAAGTGGTATGTTCGTAGTCCTTTGCCTCGGCTTACTAGTATTTATTAACTTTGTCACTGCCCTCAC
>CAXTUE010000443.1:0-881 GCA_964247355.1 uncultured Ktedonobacteraceae bacterium
CCTCATATACCGGAAAAAATAAAACGTATCGTGCCACCATTACCTCCTAAGCCTCCACCACAACCAGCAAAACCTCCTAAGCAAAAAAAACGTAGTGTACTTAACAAATGTTCTGTAGACAATACCCCAGCAACGCCGTATAATATGCCCATATTTGAGAAAAACGCGTTCTAGGTGTCAGTGGAGATGCTCTAGGGTGCCTGAAACAACGAAAGAGAGTGCCGTGTTATGGCAGATACAAACCTGGGGCAAAACGAGTTGGGACCTTCGCTTGGCAACGATATTACGGAGTCTGCTGGTGCTGGCGGCTTTCTTCATGTAGAGGAAAAGCAAGAAGACACTTCAACCGCTACGACTATGCACGATACAGCTCCACGTCTTGCTGCGGTGCCTGTCTCGCCACGCGCAATGGAGCGTACTGGTACGGCAGAACATCTTGCGGCACGGCATCCAGTCACGGCATTAAACGCAGACGAGCCGGATGTGAAAAATCGCCTCGGTGAGCTACGGGCGGAGATGACGAGGCTGGTTACAGGTCTGCGCTGGGGTGGTCAATCGGTGGATGACACGACGGAGCGTGTTATTCCATTGCTCAATCTTGGCCCCGTGCAGCAGTGGCAACCTGTGCTTATTCCATTTCTTTTTGAGATTGATCGCGCCGGCAATCTCATTCCCGTATGGCTCAAAATCCTTGAGCGAGAGGAGCCACACGACCTGCCCACAACGGCAAATTCCGCCGAGACTCCCATTGGCCGCGCAAGACGGTACGCTATCATGATGCTGGGCAACTACAAAACACAGGATGCCGCCGACTCGAATAAAGCTGTGGGCTTCGCGAAGGCCAACATGCAGTGGATCACCTTCGACGAGGACGGCAACTG
>CAXTUE010000443.1:891-4378 GCA_964247355.1 uncultured Ktedonobacteraceae bacterium
AGGTACACTTGCTACCGACCCGAATACCTCGCTCTATGCAACACAGGCATTAGCAAAGCAAAATATATCACCATCAATTCAAGTCCTTGTGACGGCGTTGAAAGACGCGCAGGGCTGGGCAAAGGTCGATGTGGTCGAAGCCATCCTCTCGCTTAAGCAGACGCAATTCAACGAGATTGTGCTGGCAAGTGGGCTAGACCGCGTACCTGGACTAGAAAGCTATGTTGCGGTTCCCATTTATCGCAGCATTCCATTAGCTAGTTATCTACGTGGCGGCAACGATATTGCGCCGCGCCTTTCCGAGCAAGCCGCTCTTGTGATTGGACAAGTACTACAGGATAGTATGACGTTGCCCAAGCCTGGAACGAACGAGTTGCCATTGGTGCTTGAAAGCGACCTACCTCCACTCGCACACGCGCTCTTTGAGGGAGCACGTAGAAGTCCAACATGGCAAGCAGCACTCGCCCTTCATCGTCTCGGCCTGTTTCTAGGTCGCTATTGGACAGAAGTATCGCGTGGCGCAATTCAAGACACGCGTATTCTCGATGTCGTCTACGCCACATCGCCGATGATGAACGAGGTCGAACGCTGGATGAGTGGCCCCGGTAGAGACGTATTGCTGGCCTCTCTTTCAGATGCCAACGAGGAGGCATTTCCGCTTATCGTGAAAACGCTGGGCGAACTGCGCGACCCACGCGCTACCTCTGTGCTGCTCACACGGCTCGACAACACACACGAACTTGTCAGCCGCGAACAGGCTCTGGCATTAGCTACTGTGTGCGAAACATTGGTGCGTCTCGGTGATCGTCGCTCTATTGCTTCTATGTCTCAGCTTTTGTACAGAGTCGTTAACGTAAATAGACGTGTGCAGCTTCCCAAACGGCGAGACAACCTGCCAACAGGCGATACAGAAATTCCTGGGAGTATCCTTTATGCGGCGGTATTGCGCGCCAGTGGACAATTCGGCGAGCGTGAAGCGTTGGAAACTGCGCTCAACGCGACGCGCGATTTCGATCCCTATGTACGCACACAGGCTATCGAAGCCCTGAAGAGGACAGATGCCAGAGGTGAAGATATACGCAGTCGCATCGCCGTACGCGAGGCACTCACAGACCCACGCGACACTGTAGTACGCTCGGCTGCCCAGCTTGTTGTACAATACCGGGATAATGACGCAATACCTGTTCTGCGCGGTCTCGTCGATGCTCATAACGAACTATCACCCGCCGCCTACGACGCCCTGCGTCAGTTAGGTGCGTAACTCTTCAACACAAGCACAACGTACAAGGACAACGAAAATAGAGATTATTTTCGTTGTCCTTGTACGTTGTGCTTGTCTATATAGGCCATTTGTCTTATATATTTTTTCGTGCGCGCTATACTGTCTTTATGAGGAAAATGTGACATTTAGAGGTTGGGGTGGAAGGGACGGTCTTTCATTGCCACACTCTCACCTTTCGTTATAGAGGGATAGGGATGACTATGTTGGTGGGGAAAACGCTTGGTGGATATCGTCTTATTCGACTTATCGAGAGCGGCGGTATGGGTGACATCTATTTAGCCCAGCATGCACGTATTGGACGAAAAGTAGCAATTAAGGTGATATGCGGCGATTTGCGCTCTGTTCCCAACACGCCAGAGGGACGACAGGCGGCTGTACGTTTTGAGCGCGAGGCACAGGCGGTTGCGGAACTGGATCATGAACACATTTTACCGCTCTACCATTTCGGAGACGAGGTAATAGACGATGGCAATACGCCCATCACCTATCTTGTCATGCCTTACCTCTCAGAAGGTTCTCTATGGAATTGGTTGCAGCGTCGTACGCAACAATTCGGCTTTGGCTGGCCCATTTCGGCGGAAGAGGCAGGCTACTACCTGTTACAAGCGGCTGCCTCGCTCCAGTGCGCTCATGACAATGGCATCATTCATCGCGATATCAAGCCTACAAACTTTCTTATCCGCGTAGAGCGCGGCCCACTCAAAGCTAATCAACCAGCATACCTCTCCACCATTTACTGGCAGACTTTGGCCTTGCAGCCTTTTATCGTAACGGACGCTCCCTGCATCGCTCGGTAGGCACACCGCTCTACATGGCACCAGAACAGTTTGACGATCCCTCGCTCGCAACATCGGTGAAGGTTGGGCCTGCCGCCGACCAATACGCGCTGGCAGTTATGATGTACCAGCTTATGACGGGCCGTGCAGTCTTTGAAGGAAATGCCGCACAACTCTTGCATCACCATCACAACACTCCGCCAACCCCGCCAAGCAGTTCTAATCCTCTACTACCTCAGGAAATAGATGAAGTGTTTTTGCGCGCGCTAGCCAAAAAGCCAGAGCAACGCTATCCAAATATCATTTCATTCGCACGTGCATATGATACAACACTGCAAAAAGTACTTCAAACGCGACAGGTACGTGTACAGGGTCGCACCATCGAGACGCCCCGTGAACTCTCAAAGGAGACAAAAAAGGTTCTGGCTGCACGTATTCCACAAGCGGCTGCGCATTCACGGAAAACATTGGAACGCATTGCGGTCCCTGCTCCCTCGCCAGTTGCTGCTCCGATACCACGTGCGACACAGGCATTGGAAGCATCGACTCGTGTGGCAACGCTTGAAGAGACGCGAGAGCAAAAACAATCGCCACTTCCAGTAGCACGAGAGCGCCGCGACTCAGCACTCATTCCAACAGTGTCGATGCCTGGTGCGCGACGTAAAGATAGTGTCATACACACATTGTCGGCATCACCAGCCGCAGGTATTTTTGTGCTTAGCCTGATCGTGCTTTTATTGCTTGTGATAGGTCTGGTGATTACGTTATTATTTTTGGGTCATGGACATTAAAAAATGTATTTACACCAGTACATGAAGTTGCATGCATTGGTGTAAATACATTTTTCTTTTTTAAGAAGGTTTTACTATCGGCACAAGCGGCAACACCACATACGATGCATGTTCAGCATCGTGCAGAATCGTTTGTTGTGCAACCACAAGTTCGCTATCAGCACCGAAATCGTGCCCGGTGTTGGGATTGCGGTCCCAGCGCGGGAAATTGCTACTCGTGATGTCGAGGCGAATACGGTGTCCCTGCTTGAACACGTTGCTTGTTGACCACAGATTAATGTCATATTCGTACGGCTTGCCCGGTTCGATGAGCGACGGTTTTTCTCCCTGTGCAAAGTTGCGATAACGTGCGCGAATAATGCCGTCCGTCAGGTTCTGAGCATAGCCATCGGGATACACATCGACAAGGCGCGCCACAAAATCAGTATCGGTCGCACTGGACGTAGCCCAGAGATGAACGGTGATTGGACCCGTTACCTCGACATCCTGTGATAGTTCAGGTGTCGTGTAGACCAGCACATCCTCTCGACCCTCGGCTGTGCGCTGATCGTATGGGCCTGCTGGAAATTCTGGTGTCATCAGCAGAGCACCGCCGCGTGTCAAAACGGGATGTGCAGGGTCATACGTGTAGGTATCGG
>CAXTUE010000444.1:0-4362 GCA_964247355.1 uncultured Ktedonobacteraceae bacterium
AGTAATTTTCGCGGCAGTATCAGTAGTTGTTATCGGCTTACACCTGTGCTGCCTCCTTTTTCAAGTCCTCTTGTGCCAGCAACACTCAATAATATTCGTACAGTGATTTATGCAGCGGCACTTGCTCGGTATGCCTACCTCTATATTCAGAAGGAAAGCCGATTTAGTCTGATTATGTCTTTAGGTTTTTTATTGCTAGTAACTGGATTTATACTCATCACGCCCCAACTACTGCAACCTACGTCTGCCAATGCTGTACTTAACGTTATCGGCTCGTTTACGCGTGTCATTGGCTATGCCTCATTGCTTATTGCGTATTCCTTTGGTTAGGGTAGCAACAACGAATTTCCGGTCATATCCTTTGATTGTGGAATGCCAAGTATTTGCAAAATGGTAGGGGCAACATCGGCAAGGATGCCGTCGTTGCGTAGTTTCGCGTTTGCTAGCTGTGGTACGACAAGATAGAGGGGTACGGGATTCGTGGTGTGCGCTGTAAAGGGTTTGCCTGTATCGTACTCGATCAGTTGTTCGGCATTGCCATGATCTGCTGTAATCAGGAGTCCGCCGCCGACCGCAAGTGTGGCTTTGACGACGCGTCCCACGCCTGTATCTACGGCTTCGACGCCCTTAATAGTTGCCTCCATCACGCCGGTATGCCCAACCATGTCGGCATTCGCGTAATTCATGATGACGAGATCGTAGTCACGACTGCGAATATGCTCGACGGCGGTGTTGGTAATGCCTACCGCGCTCATCTCCGGTTGTAGATCGTATGTGGGAACTTTTGGCGATGGTACAAGGAAACGATCCTCGCCGGAGAAAGGTGTTTCGCGTCGTCCATTGATGAAATAGGTGACATGTGCGTATTTCTCGGTCTCGGCGGTATGGAATTGACGCATACCAGCGTCCGCGATAACGCGCGCAAGAGGCATCTCTACCTCGTCGGCGCGATAGGCGGTTTCCGCGTCGAGGCCCTCTTCGTACTCGGTCATCATTATGTATTGCAGGTCAGCGATGCGGAGTCCCCGGTTGAACTTGCCCTCGGCCTGTGGAGGCAGTTCTGGTAGGACGAAGGCTTTGGTGAGTTGGCGCGCACGGTCGGGTCGGAAGTTGTAGTGAATGAGGGCATCACCGGCCTTGACGACCGCAACTGGCTGATCGTTTTCCATAATGACCGTTGGCAGAATAAACTCGTCGGTAACTTTTTTATCGTAGGATTGTTGAATGGCGGCCTGCGCGGAGGAGGCACGTTGGCCTTCGCCGTGAGTCATAGCGTTATAGGTTGCGCCAGTACGGTCCCAGCGATTGTCGCGGTCCATTGCGTAGTAGCGTCCAGTTACCGTTGCGACCTTCGCGGCGTGTTCGCCGCCGATTTCTTGTGCGCGCGCCTCGAGGTGGCGCATAAATTCGAGTCCACCCGTAGGTGAGCTATCGCGGCCATCGGTAAAGGCATGAATATAGACGCGCTCGATATCGTGTGTTTTCGCCAGGCGAAGCAATGCTTCGAGGTGTAACTCGTGTGCGTGAACACCACCGTTACCAAGCAGACCGCAAATATGAAGTTGCGATGAATGCTGCTTGACGTGGGCTATCGCTTTAAGAAGGGCAGGATTTTGAAAGAAAGAGCCATCCTGAATAGATTCGTTGACCCGTGTATAGTCCTGCAGAACGCGCTTGCCCGCGCCTATGTTCTGGTGCCCAACCTCAGAGTTGCCCATCTGACCATCCGGCAAACCGACAGCGGCCCCGGAGGTACGCACGGCAGTATGAGGCCACTTTTGTGTCAACGCGTCGATAGTGGGAGTATGTGCGAGGGCAATTGCGTTGCCTTCCTTGCGCGGATTGATGCCCCAGCCGTCCATGATAATCAAAACAAACGGTCGTGGCCGTTTGCTAGAGGATGTGGTCATGTTTGATACTTATCCTTCTAAAAAAATCTTTTAGGAAAGGTCTTTCAAGCTTGAGAGTACATACTTGGCCCATCTCAGCGTGATTTGACAAAGAAATTCTGGTCTGTCAAATAAAACGTCATACAAATCATAATCAGCAATATTACGATTCTTACACATTCGCTCTAGTGTCAGACCTATCTCTGTGCGGACCTCATTATCACTTTCCTTGAACTTCTCTCTCACGTACTCATGAATATTTATGCGCTCACCGCTTGTATTTACAAGGGTCGAGGCTCTCAAATCTTGTCTTTGTAGCGTAGATGATTGCGTGCCGCTCCAAACGCAGCATAATATGCTCGGCTAATTGCTGCTCGCACCTTTGCCTCTTGGTAAGAGGCTTTCTTTGCCTGCTCTATAAGTTCTTGTGCGACGTTCAAATATTCTGACCACTCAAAACTCATAGAAACTCCAAAGTCACACACAACTTTCCTTGTGCCTGCTTCATTGCTTGCAACCACCAACTTTTGTCGAAATGCGTGAGAGCATCAACAGCCGTATCAGGGTCCATATCTGTTACTATAGAAGCCACCAGTTGCTTCCCTTCGAGTTCTTCTGGCTCCGTATCTACCCTGAGAAGGACGTGAGAGGATGGGAAAACCTTTTGAATGTTGATATACGTATCCAAGAGAAGGGGAGTGATGAATGGATGCATCTCAAGAAAATTGAGAATCTCTACTCTTTTTTCTCTTACGTTAAACTCTTTGAGTACTTCTGTATGCGTCGAGTCCTTATACTTTCTTTCAGCCACTCAACCCTCCATAATGTTCTTTATTCTAAGCGATACAGTAAGTGTACCTTTTTGAGTGGCTATTAGTCAACGGAAAAAGTGCTGGTTACCCATTGTATCCATAGCTCGCCCTATAGCGTGTTCCAAAGTGTAATATTGTAACTCTGTTTCATGTGAAACGTAGATGTATTCAAGAAGAGGTGTTACATGCCCCAATCGACGGGAGTGCTGGTTTTTGGAATAATCCTGGTTATAGTGGCTATTGTGATTGTAGGTTTCTTTGTGGTAGGACTGACGCGCCGTACCAACCAGCGCAATTCAACAGGGGAGGTTGCGGGAAAAGGGAATATTCCGCGTGATCCGACCGTAAGCAGAAGTGCGAACGACGTAGAAGATACGACGGGTAACTTTAGCCGTAGTGTAGCCGAAAAGCAAGATACTAATCCAAACGCGAGAACATAATATAGGCTTACGGATGCCCACCAGGGCGACCCTACTATATGCTCTTTGCGTGCGAAGCCATCTGGTTATAGTAGGGTCGTCCTGGTGGGCATCCGTAAACTTAACATATCATCGTGCTTTGTTATAAACAGATTAGGATTTGATACATGGATTGTATCTACGTCTATTTTCTTGAAAACGCATATAGAGAAAAGGATTTTTATGCACAATACACTCTTAGACTGGCGTACTAAAGGTATTCTAGCAACACTAATAGCCTCTTGTTTGTTGCTCTTCGCGACGATTAGCGCATTTGCAGGGAACGTGACTATCTCCGACGCAGCTGGTGTACTTAACAAGTCGCAGGTGCAAAGTCAAGCCGCACAATTGAGCTATCCTGTTAGCATTTTTACGACAAACACCTTTACTGGTAGCAACTCACAATTTCAGCAAGCAACCGCGAATAAGATTAGCAACTCGAATTTGATCGTGATCGCGATTGATACAAAAAACCGTTTTGTACAGGTTGATAGTGGCAAAAGCGTGCCATTAAGCACTAGCCAGAATCAAAGCGCGGCCAACGCATTCAAGCAGAACTTTGGTAGTGGCGATTATACAGGAGCAACGGTTGCTGCGTTACAGTCGCTGCAGAACTCTCTAGGTTCGAGTAGCAATGCTGGTAGCGGTAGTGGTGTTAATCAGCCTCAGCCTGTTGGAAATAGTGGTGGATTTGGAGGCTTTGGTACATCGGCGTTGTGCTGTGTTGGTTTACTTGTTGTAGCAGGTATCGCGGCATTTGCCTTCGCGCGCCGTAGACGTGGTGGTTTTGGTGCACGTGGTCCGATCAACCCTATTCAACCACAGGGTCCTTACCCTCCAAACTACCCTAATCAGGGTTATCCACCAAATTATGGACCGGGGTATGGTCCTGGCTATAATCAGGGCGGCGGAGTGAATCCGATCATTCCTGGTGGTATTGGTGCGATTGGTGGTGGTCTACTGGGCTATGAGTTGGGTCGGCAACAGGGCGAGAACGAAGCGCGACGTGAAGACGGTTATGGCAATGGTGGCTTCAATAACGATGGCAACAACTTTGGAGCGGGCGGAGGTGCCGACTTCGGTAATGGTGGTAACGACTTTGGGAGTGGTGGTGGTAGTAGCTTTGGTGGAGGTAATGACGTTGGCGGGGGTGGTAACGACTTTGGCGGAGGAAGCTTTGGAGGAGGTGGTGGAGACTTTGGA
>CAXTUE010000445.1:0-4357 GCA_964247355.1 uncultured Ktedonobacteraceae bacterium
GTATTAGATAAATTGAATATCTAAGCTACGATACACTAGAAGTTTCGTGATATGATAGACCTTAATAAGGATATAATTGATTACTATGGCAGAAGAGAAAAAGTTACCAGAGATAAAGCAGTTAAAAACAAACTTTGCCGAAGATATAGAACTTCCAACGCATTTTATCAATGCAGTAAACGTGCGTGCAGGTTTGGAAGAGTTTTACTTCACACTGGGTACCGCAACCCCCGTAGAAATCTCTAATATTCAGGAGCTAGAAAACTTAGAGACAATCAATGCCCATCCTGTTTTTCGTTTTGCTATGACGAGAACTGTTATGAAGCAGATGATTGATGTCATAAACTCTGTTTACGAGGTACAAACTCAGCAACTTAATATGATGCAAGGTCTTCAAGAGCAGGAGCGTGAAAACGATGGCGATAGCACAGTATCATAAAGAGTTTTATAACATGTCAAACTCGAAAACTACATCTAGCTCTGTTACAACGGTTTTTGCAAAAGAGGTTTCTACCATTTTTTTTATAAAATCGGGCTTGTTACTTCCACTATCTTCGTCAAAAACATATGCTAAAGTACTACAAACTTTTTATATAGAGCTCATAGCGACGGAAGATGGATATGTTGCAACTAGCCCCATCGCTGATATATATGAGCAAGATGCTATTGCTGGCGGCACAGTGCGCAAATATCTTTACTCTCTTGTAGATGAACTCCTTTGGCTACAAGAGCAAAGAGAAAACGTGTCTAACGTGATACGCAAGCAACTTGAGAATATACAATTATACATAAGTGTTGTGTAGGAAATTGTTGTTGCATGAGTACTACTATTAATGACCTGATCCGAGTTTTAGGCTCTATACTTGGGTATGAGCTTGAAAAAAGTGGAGATCATGTTAGATATGTATTGAGAGTCAATGGTAGAATTATTGCAAGAACAAAGTTTTCACACTCCTGGAGAGGTAATCAGCAAATCTCTGAGCCAATATTGCATGCTATAGCAAAGCAAATGCACTGTTCTACAAAAACATTGAAACTGCTACTACAAGGACGTTTAGAAAGAGAAACATACTTTCGAGAACTTCTCGATGGAAAAGTTCTCGAACAGTCAGAGTTTGATATTCTACTTGGTAGAGCCAATAAAAATCCTGATACTAAGCGGAAGAGAACAAAAGACAGTTGACTCAGAAATCGTGCCTAACTTATCGGCACCATCACAAAACGGCCATAAATCACAAACGCTGCGAGCAACAGCAGGACAATGTTTGGAACCATATGCGATGGCTCGTTACGCCGGGCATGCACAATCATGGCCCCAATCATCGTTAATACTAAACCAACAGCAGCGAGTGGTGTGAGCCACGGCAGAATGTGCGTCACGGCTGGTAGAATAAGACCAATCGCAGCTAGTATTTCTAGTACTCCAATTAAGCGCACAGGGCGTGGACCAAAATCATCGACCCAATCACCCATTCTCTTAGAGAGGGTGGCAATTGGTTGCGAGACCTTCATAAAGCCTGATGCCGCAAATGCGAGAGCCAGTAAAATCTGTACAACCCAAAGTGCTATGTTCATAATGCCTTCCTTTCATCGTTTCCGTATACAATATTAATTCCTTAATGGAATTAAGTATAGATGTGAAAGTTGTTTTTGTCAAGAAGGACATGAAATGTGATTTAATGAAAAAGGCAGATATCTTTTAGGCAAGCAGAAAGGCTTTTCTATGACAACGAATTCTCCGGTACGGCTCACAGAACTCGCGAACTGTGCTGGCTGCGCGGCTAAGATAGGTGCGGACATTCTGGCGGAGGTGCTTCGTCCCTTGCGGCAGCGCAATGTACCGTCTCAATTACTTGTTGGGTTGGGCGCGATTGATGACGCCGCCGTGTATAAGGTCAACGAGCAGCAGGCCATCATCAGTACCGCTGACTTTTTTCCGCCAGTGGTGGATGATCCCTATACGTTTGGTGCCATTGCCGCCACGAATGCGCTAAGCGATGTCTACGCGATGGGTGGGCAGGTCCTGATGGCAATCAATCTGGTTGCATGGCCGGAGAACCTGGATACACATATTCTGAGCGAGGTGTTGCGTGGCGGCATGGACATTGTTGAGCAAGCGGGTAGCGTGATTGCCGGTGGACACTCCATCTCGGACGACGAACCGAAATATGGGCTTGCGGTTACTGGTATGGTACATCCCGACGCCATTCTGACAAAGGGGGGAGCCAAACCAGGAGACGTGCTCGTCCTCAGCAAGCCGCTTGGCACGGGACTGCTGACAACCGCTCAGAAACGCGATTCGGTGTCCGAAACTGATATGGCGGCGGCTGTGCGTTCAATGACCACACTGAACCGGCGAGCCAGCGAATTGCTTGTACAAGCTGGTCCTGCCGTTCATGCGGTCACAGATATTACTGGCTTTAGTCTATTAGGTCATGCATGGGAGATGGCATCACAGAGCCTGACGCGTATGCGTTTCAATTTCGCGGAACTTCCCCTGTTGCCCAACGTCCTGCACTATGCCGAACTGGGTTGTATTCCGGGTGGTACAAGGCGTAACGAGCGCGCTGTAAGTACACATATGCACTTTGACGCGAGTATCGACGCGCTCAAGCAGGCTATTCTCTTTGATCCTCAGACCTCCGGCGGTCTGTTCGCTGCCATCGAGCCAAGCTTATGGCAAACGCTGTCACAACAAGACGAGGTGCCATTTCGACGCATTGGCGAGGTCATGGAGCGTGCAAGCACTCAGCAGGATGTCGTCATCGAGGTACGCTAAAATAGTCTTAGTATGAGAGGAATTATAACTATGCCAGAACAAGAAGCACAAAAAACGAATTCGGAGCAACCGAAGAATCCTACGCCACAAGAACTCTATGGCGATCAGGGCAATACGGGGCAGTACGGACAGGGACAGTATGATAGCGAGGGCAAACCTGATGTTAATGGCCCGCAGGCTCAGCGTATTCAGCCTGACTCAACGCTAGCAGGTAAAAAAGATGCATCGAATGATGAGGTGCCGCTTCAGGATTTGCAGAATCAGCAGAATGCTTAATGTGCTAGGAAAACAGACGGACGCCCACAAAGGGAACGTCCCTACTATACACAATACGTTGCGTATAGTAGGGACGTTCCCCCTTGCTTTCAACGGGAGGTTTTTGAGAGACATCAAATGCCTGTAGGGACCGTATTCATCACGTCCGCCGCATACCGAGGGACCAAAGACGGACGTGATGAATGCGGTCCCTCCCTTGAGCATATCCAGAGTATTTTGTAAAAGAGCATCATCTAGTCCCTACACCCTTTCGGGGCGTAGGGACTAGATGTATCACGTCCACCTGTAGAGCCGATTTATCGGCTCTACATTCCCACCCCTAATGCCAGCTTACGCGCTCTAACAGGTACATTGGCAGTTCGCCGATGGCGATACGTTGCTGGGACATGGAGTCGCGTTCGCGAATGGTGACGGTCTGGTCGTCCAGCGTCTGGAAGTCGATGGTGACGCAGTAGGGAGTGCCGATTTCGTCCTGGCGACGGTAGCGGCGCCCAATGTTCTGCACATCATCGTATTGCGACACCATGAGACGCTGCAGCTTCTTGTGAATGTCCTTCGCGGTTGAGACCAGTTCTTCCTTGTTCTTCTGCAATGGCAGCACCGCGACCTTGACCGGCGCGAGCATGGGATTCAGGCGCAAGACGGTACGTGGGTCTTTGCCCGTTGGGTCTGGCTCTTCCTCGTAGGCGTCAAGCAAGAGATTGAGGAAGGTACGGTCTACGCCGCCGGAGGTCTCGACGATCCAGGGAATGTAACGTTCCTTCGTGTTCGGGTCGGTGTAACTCAAGTCCTGTCCGCTATATTGACTGTGGCGCGAGAGGTCCCAGTCCTGGCGCCAGTGAATGCCCTCCCATTCCTGCCAGCCGAGCACAGTTCTGTACTCGATGTCGTAGGCTTGCTTGGCATAGTGCGCCAACTCGTCAGGAGCGTGTTCACGGAAACGGATGCGGTCCTTATGGTTGAGTATACCGAGATACCAGTTATAGCGGAACTCTTTCCAGTAGTCGAACCACTGCTGCATCTCGCTAGGATGTACGAAGAACTGCAGGTCCCACTGCTCGAACTCGCGCTGGCGGAACAGGAAGTTGCCGGGCGTAACCTCGTTGCGGAAGGCTTTACCAATCTGACAGATACCGAATGGCACCTGCACACGTGAGGATTTGAGTACGTTGTCATAGTCCAGGTAGATGTCCTGGCAAGCTTCACCGCGCAGGTCGGTTTGCATGCGGTCGCCCTCGACCACGCCGAGGTAGGTTGCCATCAGCAGGTTGAAGACGCGCGACTCCGTGGTGAGTTCGCCGC
>CAXTUE010000446.1:0-4354 GCA_964247355.1 uncultured Ktedonobacteraceae bacterium
GTATAACATCAGCCGCCAGAGTGTGTCTTATATTCATCCTCTAAAAAAGCACATACCTCTCGTCTTTCTATCAAGCTACCTGTGTAACTACGCTTAGTGGAATAGTTTTATGCTCTTCCACTGTTACACAAAGGGATTGTGTCTTTGTAGGTACAGTCACATCGTAATGCATACAATGAAAGAGAAGAAAACAATGGCAAGCGGTAATAAAGTACGCGTAGCGATTATTGGCGTTGGCAATTGTGCCAGTTCGCTTGTACAGGGAGTCCACTATTATAAAAACGCACAGCAGGAAGATTTTGTGCCGGGGTTGATGCATGTCAATCTTGGGGGCTATCATATCAACGACATCGAGTTTTCTGCCGCCTTTGATATAGATGTAAATAAGGTTGGTAAAGACCTGAGCGAGGCTATTTACACTTCGCCAAACAACACCTATCGTTTCGCGGATGTTCCTCCACTTAACACAAAAGTCTATCGTGGCATGACGCATGATGGACTCGGCAAGTACCTTTCCCAGATTATTAAGAAGGCACCAGGGCAGACCGATGACATCGTGCGTATCCTGAAAGACACGGGTACGGATGTTGTCATCAACTACCTGCCAGTTGGTTCGGAAACGGCAACCAAATGGTATGTTGAGCAAATTCTTAAAGCAGGTGTTGGCTTTGTAAACTGTATCCCTGTGTTCATCGCGCGCGAGAGTTACTGGCAGCAACGCTTCATAGACGCCGGTCAACCTATGATTGGCGATGATATCAAGAGTCAGGTCGGTGCCACAATCGTACACCGTGTCCTGGCCCGCCTCTTCCGCGAACGTGGCGTCAAACTCGAACGCACCATGCAGTTAAATGTTGGTGGCAACACCGATTTTTATAATATGCTTGAGCGCGAACGCCTGGAATCGAAGAAGATTAGTAAGACCAACGCTGTTACAAGTCAACTCGACTATGATATAGGTACCGAAAACGTGCATATTGGTCCCTCGGATTATGTCGAATGGCTATCGGACCGCAAGTGGGCATATATTCGCTTGGAGGGACGCACCTTTGGCGATGTGCCTCTGAACGTCGAACTGAAGTTAGAAGTATGGGACTCGCCGAACTCTGCTGGCGTCGTCATCGACGCAGTACGCCTGGTAAAAATCGCGCGTGACCGGGGACTCAGTGGCACTCTGGAAGGTCCAAGTGCCTACTTAATGAAATCTCCACCTGTGCAGTATGCCGATGATATCGCCCACGAAATGACCGAATCGTTCATCAACAATGATCGCCCGGTGAGTGTGAATGGTCACAAACAAGAGGTTGTAACTGAGCAGGCATAAAGTTGTACACTACGGCATAATGAAATCCAGGACATGTCCTGGATTTCATTATGCCACAGGGCAAGGTATATATTAGAGTTGTTGCGCTGGTGCCGAATTATTGACCGCATCCGTCACAACACGCAATAGCTCCTCTCGTACAATTGTCACATCTGGTGGCGCACTGATGCCAATCTTCACGCGTTCGCCTTCCACTGCCAACACTGAGATATTGATTACACCATCCAGTACTATACTTTCGCCGACTTTCCGTCGTAATACTAGCATGTTTAGCCTCCTTTATCAGAAGCGTGTCTAAGCGTCCTTGCCGCTGCGACTGTAGAGACAAACTCTACACCTGCGTATAAGGGAAGGTAGCAGCGTTTTGGAATAAGAGTATTCGGATATAGACGCAACGACAACGCCAAGTGGGTACACTTATTCTTGAGTACTTTCCATAAAATGAGTCTCATTTTCTAGCATGCGCTCTGCCAGAACTCTCGTGTTCACTGAATATGTTCCAGCTCGTACCTGTGCTCGCAGCATCTCGATACGTGAAATTCGTTGCTCATGTACGGCTCGTACTCTTCTCTTCATCAACTGGCCTCTATCAGATGTATGGTCTACCAGAGACAATGGTACATCCTCTTCAATCGTAGTGTTCTTCCTTGAGCGCGCTACATACTTCTCAGAAGCTATGTGAAGACGAGCACCTGTATTGTTGTTCATAGAAATTCCTTTCTCGCGTTTACATATCATCCCTGCAACCATACTCATTACTATCGGCACTTCGTTCGATTTCATTAGACCGTTGATGATATAAAGATACAAATAGGAGTATAATGCTGAGGCTATGAGGCAACTTTACCTGCACGTGACTTACTTCCTCCCTTGCCTCCGCTTGACGCTGTAGATTTCAACTTCTTTGGCTTGTCCTGAGCGTTCGGAGCAGCAAACAGAGTGCGCAGACGTAGAAGGGCCTGTGCGTGCAACTGACATACACGCGACTCCGAAACATCCATCACCCTGCTAATCTCTTTCATCGTCAATTCTTCAACATAGTAAAGCGATAATAACAATTGCTCACGCTCTGGCAAGTGCTCAATCGATTGAGATAGCAGTGTATACATCTCCTTTTGCTCAGTCATTTCAGATGGACTGGGAGTTGTCGAGTCTTCTAACAAATCTCTTAATGTCAATAGCTCGTCATCCTGTCCGAACATAGAAAGTGGAGCGTCAAGCGATAACATGGAAAGTCCCGCCTCTACAAGCATATGTCGGAAACGCTCAACCGTCACCCCCAGTTCTTTCGCTGCTTCATCCTCTCGCGGACTGCGACCCAGACGTTGCTCTAACGCTGCCAGCATCGTCTCGACCTGCTTTACGCGTGAAACTGCCGAACGCGGCAACCAGTTTAATGTTCGTAGTTGATCAATAACTGCCCCACGAATACGCGCTGTTGCAAAAGCTTCAAAGCGTACACCGCGTTGTGGATCATAGCGATCAATTGCGTTCATTAAGCCAATCGTGCCGTAACTCACAAGGTCCTCTGCTTCCAACATGCTTGTCGGTGGAATACCCAATCTGCTGACCACGAACCGAACTAGTGGCATGTAATGTAAAATTAATTCCTCGCGTGCTCCCGTGCTTTTTGTAGTGACAAAATTCGCCCATGTATTATCAATCCCCATACTTGATACTGTCATCTCTTCATCCTTCTCTCTACTCATTTTTCTCCTCATCCCCACACAACCCTGCAATGCATACTTTCAGTGTAAAGAGATTTTGAAACTCTCGATAGGGACTTTTGTCCTCACAATCGCAACATCCCTATGTTCAAAAACAGGGATAGAACAAAGACACATGGCTGGACATATCCAGCCATGTGTCTTTGTTCTATCCCTGTTTTTGAAGATGATTTATGTCAAGTGTACGCTAAAGAACGTTAATACTCGGCTCCACGAATCTTCCGCAGCCCCAGCATTGTAGGCAGGCCCCTTGTCATTAAAGAAGGAGTGACGTGCATTTGGATAAATCTTGATATCGTGCTCAATGTTGTTCTTCGTGAGTTCGGCATCGAGCTTACGACCAGCTCCTGCCGTGAAGTCTTTCTCTGGATAGGAGCCAACAACTGGACACGAACGTTTGACCGCTTCCAGTGGTCGTGGATTCGCACCATAATAGGGCGCAATCGCTTGTAGTCGGTTATCCGTAGCGGCCCATGCAATAGCGAAACCACCACCCATACAGAAGCCAATTGCGCCAACTCTCTTCGCGTCTACTCCTGGCTGCTCCTGAAGATATGACAAAGCACTTTTCAGTTCGCGTATACCTTCGTTCTCCAATGGACTGAAAAGTTGAGAACGTATAACATTGAACATGCATAACGCGCGATTGCGCTCGCCAAATAGATCAACAGCCAACGCGACATAGCCCTCAGTCGCGAAACGCTCGGCAATCTCTTTAATATTTTCGTTCAAGCCGAATATCTCATGAATCACAACAACCCCTGGAAATGGTCCATTTCCATCCGGGCGTGCTATATAGCTAGGACGTTGCTCGGTGCCAAAGGGAAAGTGTATTGTTTCCGCTTGCGTCATGTAAATCATCCTCACTCTTTATGGTATGATATGTATGAGCTTATATACCTTGTCTGCATGGGTAAATCACTCATGGAGACCGCTAGAGCGACCTCTACGGGTAACATTACCACAAACCTTCCCATTCCTCTACGGAAATAATGTTACTCAGGGAAAATTAACTCTTTATCGCTCTTTCTAAGGCCAAACATATGATATACTATGGTCATGAGTACAGCCGAGCAACCACCTACAACCGAAAAGCACACCGACGATTGCGCTATGAGCCGCACCATGAACCGCACTCTTCATCTCATTGGCGACATGTGGACATTGATGATCGTTTACAATCTCATGAGTGGGACTAAGCGTTTTGGCGAGCTATTAGACGCACTGGGCAATGTTAGTCCCAAGACGCTTTCTCAACGTCTTAAGATGCTAGAAGCTGTCAAGTTTGTTGAGCGCACTGCAT
>CAXTUE010000447.1:0-4352 GCA_964247355.1 uncultured Ktedonobacteraceae bacterium
TTTCGCCGGGCCCTCCCTCCTATATATCCGTATTAATTTGTAAAAGAGCATTATCGCGTCCGCCTGTAGAGACGATTTATCGCATATATTTCCACCATATAACAAACATCATCAATATCAGGCAGCAAAAGAGAGCACAACAATGATAAAATAGGAAAATAAGGAAACAACAATAAGAACGAGAAGATTACTTTCATGAAAATTGAACGCTTCACCGACAAAGCGCGTCAGGCGGTACACGATGCTTCGGCATTAGCACAAGAACATAATCATAGCCAGATTGAGACTGAACACCTGCTCGACGCCCTGCTCAAGCAGGATGGCGGCGTAGCGCAACAGGTCATTCAGAAGACGGGCGGCAATCTGCAAGCGGCACAGCGCGTAGTTGAGCGCGAGATCGAGCGTTTGCCACGCGTGTATGGTGCCAGCGAACCAGGCATTTCGCCCCGGTTGCGTATCGTACTTGAACACGCGTGGAGAGAAATGAGCAACTTCAAGGACGAATACCTGAGCGTTGAACACATGCTACTGGCGATGTTCGATACCGAAGGTGTCGCGCAACAAGCCCTCCAACTCGCGGGTTTGACACGCGATCAGGTCCTCAAAGCCCTGACGACCATTCGGGGGGCGCAACGTGTGGTCGACCAGGACCCGGAGGGCAAATATCAGGCTCTGGAACGCTATGGACGCAACCTGACCGAACTGGCACAACAGGGCAAGCTCGATCCGGTGATTGGGCGAGACGAGGAGATACGGCGCGTGGTGCAGGTGCTGAGCCGACGCACAAAAAATAATCCCGTGTTGATTGGCGAGCCGGGCGTTGGCAAGACCGCAATAGTCGAAGGTCTGGCACAACGCATCGTGCGCGGCGATATTCCAAAAACGCTTGCGGATAAGCAGGTCGTCACACTCGATCTGGGCGCGCTTATCGCGGGTGCGAAATATCGTGGCGAGTTCGAGGAGCGTTTGAAGGCCGTGCTGAAGGAGATTACCAGTTCCGATGGCGGCATCATTCTCTTCATTGACGAACTGCACACGCTCGTTGGCGCGGGCGCGGCAGAAGGGGCGATGGATGCCTCGAACATGCTCAAACCGATGCTGGCACGTGGCGAACTGCACTGTATTGGAGCTACTACACTCAATGAGTACCGCAAATACATTGAGAAGGATGCCGCACTGGAACGCCGCTTCCAACCCGTGCTTGTCGATGCCCCTTCGGTTGAGGATACGATCAGTATTCTTCGCGGCTTGAAGCAGCGTTATGAGGTGCATCATGGCGTACGCATCCAGGATAGTGCGTTGGTTGCCGCCGCCATGCTCTCGAACCGCTATATTACCGAACGCTTCCTACCCGATAAGGCGATTGATCTCGTTGATGAGGCCGCGAGCTATCGTCGTGTTGAACTTGACAGCACCCCCAGCGAAATCGACGCGCTGGACCGTCGTGTACGCCGTTTACAGGTCGAGCTTGAAGCACTGAAGAAAGAAACGGACGTCGCGAGCAAAGAGCGACGCGAACGGGTCGAGCGCGAGGTCGCCAATCTCAACGAACAACTGCACACCTTACGCCTCACACTTGAGGCCGAGCGCGCGCCTGTAGAGGAGATGCGCCGATTGAAACGTGAACTGGCCGCTGCACAGACTGCTTATGAGCAAGCTGAACGGGCTGGCAACCTCGACGAAATGGCCCGTCTGCACTACGGTGTAGTGCCGGAAGTACAGCAACGCATACAAGCTATGGAGTCTCGACTGACGACTATCAAGAGTGCGCGTATGCTGAAAGAAGAGGTGGATGCCGAAGATATTGCCGGAATCGTCTCGAAATGGACGCACATTCCTACAGCGCGTTTGATGGAGGCCGAGATGCAACGGCTTCTCTTAATGGAGGACCGTCTGCGGCAACGGGTTGTGGGGCAAGACACAACGTTACAGTTCGTGTCCGACGCTATACGCCGTTCGCGCGCTGGACTACAAGACCCAAATCGTCCGCTTGCCAGTTTCCTCTTTCTTGGTCCAACGGGCGTCGGCAAGACCGAGTTGGCCCGCGCCCTCGCCGAATTTCTGTTTGACAACGAGCAGGCCCTGGTACGCATCGACATGTCCGAGTATAACGAGAAGCATACGGTGTCGCGACTGATTGGTGCTCCTCCTGGCTATATCGGCTATGACGAGGGAGGTCAACTTACAGAAGAGGTGCGGCGTCACCCCTACAGCGTCATACTGCTCGACGAGATCGAGAAAGCGGCACCGGAGATATTCAACGTGCTTTTGCAGTTGCTCGACGATGGTCGCTTGACCGATGGACAGGGGCGCACCGTCGATTTCAAAAACACGATTATCATTATGACCAGCAACGTCGGCAACACCTGGTTGCAAGAATTTGACGGTATGGAAGAAGAGACGATACAGCGCACGACTCGCCAGAGGCTACGCGAAGAGGGCTTCGGACCTGAATTTATTAACCGTATCGACGAAGTAATTATTTTCCGTCAGATCAGTCGAGAACAGATGAAACGCATCGTCGATATTCAGCTACGCCGTTTACAGACACGTCTACAAGATCGCCACATCACGCTTACACTGAGCGAGAGCGCGAAAAATTATCTGGCTTTACGTGGTTACGATCCTCAATTTGGCGCACGACCTCTCAAGCGTGTGCTACAAAAAGAGGTCGAGAACCGTATCGCACGTGCTATACTTGATGGTACGCTTGCAGACGGAAATGATGTTATGATGGATATGCAAGATGAAGTGCTGGGTATGACAACGAAACCTACAGAGAAAGAGCATATCATTTGACAATATGCTGCCGATATATCGCCTGTAGGGACCGATTTATCACGTCCTTCTGGCATATCAATCGCTGACAAGGACGTGATAAAACGGTCCCTACAGGCGTCTCTTGCATTGAATAAAGAATGTAGTGTTTATGAACGATGACTCACCAATACAAGCAACACCGCATGCCGAACTAATTCAGGTGCTCAGCGCATTTCTGATCCAATTGAATGCACTACAGGCAATTGCACAGGAAGAACAGGCCGACCTGCTCACATTACGCGAGGGAATGAATACGCTTGAGCAGATGGCGCGAGACGCTCTGTTTGTGGCACGGGCCGCCGATGAAGATATACTCCCGGCAGAACTGGAAGGCGTTCCATTATCAGAGGCTCTCTCGCGTCTTGTAGAGGAAACGGCGGAGACGCTGGGGGTTTCCAGTCGTGTCTCGTTCAATGGCGTTGACGATCAGGGACGATCGGGGGAGCACACGCTTTCGCCCCGCAAAGAACGCGTCCTCTACCTGATAGCACGTGAAGCATTATATCAAGTTGCCTATCATACAGGCGTCCACAGAGTACGGCTTGTCCTTACGTATAGCAACGACGACGTGCAGATGAGCATCGAAGACGATGGAGTGCTACCAAAACTAGCAGAGGATACTATGCCTGGCTTCATCGAGAGCGAGAGTGGAGGCAGCGAGCAGCGTCCATATATTGCATTGCGTCACCGTCTTGCTCATCTCAATGGTTCTTTAGAGGTGCTTGAGGGTGAACAAGGAGTACGTATCTTGGCGCGTCTTCCTTACGCAGAGCAGGCCGCAACGAATACATCCTCTACTTCCACGCCTACAACCCAGACACAAGCTACAACCATACGCATCCTGATTGTCGATGGGCAAGCGGTGGCGCGGGCAGGTCTGCGTCGTTTGCTCGATAGCTACGAGGGACTACATGTGATTGGCGAGGCGGCAGACGATGTGCAGGCGGTGAGCGAGACACTTGAACTTGGTCCGCAGGTTGTGTTACTGGACTCACAGCTACCCAACGGGCAGAGCTTAAATGCGCTACGCCAAATTAAGCAACTCAACCTCGATACAAAAGTCTTGTTGCTATCGGCACAGGATCGCGAAGAATATTTATATGAAACGTTGCGTGCTGGTGCCGATGGCTACGTTCTGAAAGATATTGCCCCCGACGATCTAGTACAGGCGTTGCGCGTTGTGGCAAGCGGCGAGGTGCTGGTACAACCACAACTGGCGGGACGCTTGCTCTCCCGTGTTGGCAAGCAGGGCAATCGTCCACCCTACGAAACACTGACAGCGCGCGAACTCGATGTACTCCGTCTACTGGCACGGGGTTTGCGTAACAAAGAAATTGCGGCACGGCTCTACGTCAGCGAGCGCACAGTAAACTTTCATCTCGCCAATATCTATCAAAAGCTCAATGTCTCCGGTCGCACCGAGGCATTGAGCAAAGCGATTGAGCAAGGATTGGTAACGACCAGTAGCTAATACAACCAGGGCACCCGCAAGGGGAATGCCCCTCCCATACAATTCTTTGTATGGGAGGGGC
>CAXTUE010000448.1:0-4336 GCA_964247355.1 uncultured Ktedonobacteraceae bacterium
TTTCTATATGTTATTCTTGATGAGGTAAACGCTGGGAAAGCAGGAACGCGCTAAAACTGGCGACGCTCTCCACGTCGCCTTCGTTGAGCATGTTTACGATGCGCTTCACCACCATGCGCCGTGGTTGATTAGGTGTGCTAGGCAAGACAAAGCCGATTGCGCTGGTCAACTGCGGCTCTCGTTCGTTGCGAATCTCTTCGGCCATCAGCTCTAAAAATTCAGCAATATCGAGGCCCAACGCCTTTGCCAAGCCCTCTAGCACCTTAGAGGAGGGATATTTCTGGCCGCGCTCGATCTCGCCCACGTAAATCTCCGACAAACCTGCCTTGTCGCCCAACTCTTTAATTGTGAGACGCCTGTCCTGGCGTTCGCGACGTACAACACGCCCGATAATCTCCTGTAAGTCTATCGTTTTCTCTTCGTCTGCCATAGCTCTTCTTCCTATGCTGTAAGCATATCTAGCACAAAAGATATGCCAATAGCATACCTTTTGCCTATGAGTATAAACCAATAGCATGTTATATTCAAGGGGAGGAAACGCAAACACTCTATACGTCAAGCAAGAAGCAGTAAGGAGAAAAACCATGTTTACTACCTCGTTCCCTTTGATACGCTATGCCGATAAGGGGGCAGTCGGATTTGTACCAGATATTAGGGTCTATGAAGATGTACCAATGGAGCCTGTTCATTGGGATTATCAGGTGCTAACAGTTGATACGAAGAGCAGGTCGCTGCCCGATGAGGAACGTTTGAAAGAGCTAGGACGTGAGGGATGGCTACTTGTTAGCGTGCTCAATCAGGGTTCAACAGGCGATGTTGCTATGGTCCACTATTACTTTGTACGCCAGCAAGTGAAATAAAGGAGTTTTTACAATGAGTATATATTCGGTTATTCCAACTGTAATAGAAAATACAGGACGTGGCGAACGTGCCTATGACCTGTATTCGCGTCTTTTGAAGGAACGCATCATCATGGTGAACGGTCAGATTGAAGAGAACATGGCGAACCTGATTGTGGCGCAACTGCTCTTCTTGGCCTCGGATAATCCAGACCGTGAAATCAACATGTATATCAGTTCGCCTGGAGGAGTGATCTCAGCAGGATTGGGCATCTATGATACCATGCGCCTCATTTCCTGTCCGGTTGCAACGACCTGTGTCGGCTATGCGGCCAGCTTTGGCACGATTCTTCTGCTTGCAGGTGATAAAGGTCATCGGCGTTCCTTACCTAACGCGCGCATTCATATGCACCAGCCGCTCATTCAAGGAGGGGCAAGCGGACAGGCAAGTGATATTGATATCTTTGCCCGCGAGATGCTACACACACGAGACGTAATCAATGGTATTATCCAGCGTCACACCGGGCAAAGCCTCGAACGTATCAAACGCGACACCGACCGAGACTTCTTCATGAGTGCAGAGGATGCGAAGGAATATGGTATCATTGATGAAGTGCTCACTGTCGAAGAGAAGCGATAGAACTGCCGTGTGAAGCGAAAGGTTTCATCGTTGGAGGAGAGCGTCAAGATTGACGCTCTCTTTTACGTTGAGGTTTCGCGCTTTATTTACCTGGAAAGAATTAGCTGTATTTAATGAAAGGATGAATCCTATGAATATCACCTATCCTAAAGTTGAACTCCATCTTCACCTGGATTGCTCGTTGAGTTATGAGGTGGTTCATACGATACTGCCTTCAATTACGCAAGATATGTATCTCCAAGACTTTGTCGCCCCCGCAAAGTGTATAAATCTCGTAGATTTTCTGACACGAGCACCGAGAGCTATCGCGCTTATGCAGACGGCGGAGAATCTTCGTCTCGTCGTCAACGATCTCTTTCGACAACTGCAACGGGATAACGTAGTCTATGCCGAAATGCGTTTCGCGCCATTGCTTCATCAAGAGCAATGTTTATCGGCTCAGGAGGTGGTCGCCGTTGTGGAGCAGACGGTATCGCAAGTGAGTAGCACTACAGGGATCGAGGCAGGAATAATTTTATGTGCTTTACGTCATTATAGTCCTGAACAGAGCATGGAGACGGTTCGTCTAGTAGAACAATTTCGAGGCACGCATGTTGTCGGCTTAGATCTCGCGGGTGACGAAGCTGGATTTCCGCTCGATGCTCATATTCCCGCCTTTCGCTATGCAGCTGAACGCAATATCGCACGTACTGCACACGCAGGTGAGGCGAGTGGTCCGCAAAGCGTTTGGGAAACGCTCAAGCATTTGCGTCCAACGCGAATTGGTCATGGAGTACGAAGTAGCGAAGATGATGCCTTACTTGATGTGCTGAAAGCGCAACACATTCATTTAGAAGTTTGCCCTGCCTCTAATATTCAAACAAACATGTATGGGACCTATACAGAGCATCCTATCGACATGCTTTATAAAAAAGGTATTTCGTTAGGTGTAAGTACTGATACGCGTATGATTACTCCAGTCACGCTTAACGAAGAGTATGAGCAACTTCACTCTACCTTCGGATGGGCCAAGGCGCAATTTCTGGACTGTAACTTGTTAGCATTGCAAGCGGCATTTCTTGCTGATGAGAAGAAACGAATTATTGAGCGGCGTTTACGAGAAGCATTTGCGGTCTTGATTTAACCACGGATACTGCATTTTCTAAAATTTGTATATGCTAACAGCATTGTTTTTGTCTTCCCTTTTATGTCTCATCACTATATTCTTAAATAGAAACCACCGCATGAGAATCGGTTTCATAATAAAGGGATGAGAGGAAACAACACAAATTATGAACGATGCAACACTGCAAGAACTTCTTGACCGAGAGGCCATCAAAGAGGTTCGCGCCCAACTTGCTCAAGCATTAGACTATCAAGATTGGGCACTATTTGAGAGCCTCTTTACTGAGGAGGTTGACGCAGATTTCACGGCCTATGGTGTGCCTGCACAGAAAATACCACGAGAGGCGTTACGGCAATCGTATCAGCATAATCTGAGTAGAGAAGGACTAAGAACGCAACATATTTCCTCGAATTTCCGAATTACTGTTAATGGCGATACTGCACAATGCATTTCTAATTTCATTGGTCAACACTACATTCAAGGCTTTGAGGGCGGCGAGGAGTTCTTCTTGCGGGCAGAATATACGGACCAACTCGTAAGAACTGAACGGGGTTGGAAGATTCATGCACTTACTCTTAGCAAGCTTTTCTATGTCTCTGGTAATTCTGCTCTGCTAGCAAGCTAGTAGGATATGACAAGGAGGTGCAAATGCAGGTTCGACGCTTTAGCCCCGACTTAAAGATAAAGATACCAGGAAATCACAAAGGTATGTATGGTGTGCCAATACAGTTCGATACTACTGGCAACGGTGTAACCGCCGAGCAGCGAGAAGCACTGGCACAACGCGTGAACGGTCTACCTATTTTGCTTAATCGGGCTATGGTCGTGAGTGCAATGTATTTCGAGCCACATAGTCATATGGAAGAGCATAGTGCTGATGTGCCCATTCTTTTTATTGTGACACGAGGCAAGGGTTTTGTGCGTATTGGTGGTACCAATGGAGAAACGAAGGAGGTAGTTGCTGATGATGCTATTTTGTGGCCTGCTGAACTAGAGCATACGATATGGACAGAAGATGAGTCGTTGGATGCGATTGTGATAGATGGTCCGCCAGAACGGGAAGAAAGTTAAAGTGGCTCTATCCTAATACTGTCTACATCAAGCCATTGAGCATCACTGCGAACCGTGCCAAAGCGCAATACACCGCGCGGTGTTGCTATGGCATACTGGTTATCGAGCCATGCGACAAAGCCGAGTGGTCGCGTGGGAGGAGAAGGAACGCGTAATACGAGGGTATCGTCTACCCAGAATGTTGCGGCGTCCTCGCGCCACTCAAGCTTATACGTGTGCCACTTGGTCATAGGAACTGGAAGTATAGCTTCACTGGCACCGCTCAGGCGTTGCAGCCAGCGTGATGCTGGCTCGATGTTGCCTGTGACCTGTCCCCATAGCGTACTGAATGCTGTGGGAACGACGGCGGCTAGTGCTTCAGTCCGCATGCTATGGACTACTTGCGCTTTCCAACCCCAACCAGGAATGCCAGGGACGAGTGCCATGTTGGAAGGTGGTGAGGCATAGAAAAACCAGATTGCCTCTGGAAGCATGAGAATGTCGCCGCGCACTGAAAAGGGATAGTTCCAGAAGCCGAAACCTGCCGTGCCACGTAGTATGTCCTGGCTTTCGATGGTACTCACAGGCGTTGCCGCATCGTGGGAGGAACGCGAGCGCACGATCATACAGAGTGGCGGCTTCCACGGAAACGCCGAGCGATTCAATGTGCCGTAGTCGTCAATTTGAGCGTCGCTATACTGC
>CAXTUE010000449.1:0-4326 GCA_964247355.1 uncultured Ktedonobacteraceae bacterium
TACGGTCAACCCCGCACCCCCGCATGGGTAAACGCCTCTAACATAAACGTCGACACGTATATGATAGAGGCGTTTCCCCTTGCAAGTGCCTTGGTCCCTGGCAGTTTACAATTCATCCCCCTGTCACAAACATTCCAATCTTATCACTACCTGCTTCAGTAAACCACAAGTGCTTGTGCGCATCCATCACGAGACCAAAGGGAAAGCTATTTGAGGATGGAATAGCAGAGTACACAAAAGCATGTGTTTTCGTGTCAAAGAAGGCAAGTGCATTCTCTGCTGGCACCGTAACCCACACCTCGCCGCTTGGCGTAACAGTCAGGCCATACAAGCCGCCACTCCCTTGTGTCGTTGTGGGAGCGGTATAACTTGTGAATGCGCCTGTTTTAGCGTCGAGGTGTACAAGTTGATTATTATTAAATGAGGTTGCCCAGATATTTCCATGTGCATCACTCGCGATTTCCATAAGCGAGGCGGACGTGTCCAGTGAAGTAAAAAGGCGCATCTTTCCCGTACCAGGATCGAGTTTTCCGATAGTATTCGCGGTAGATTCCGTGAACCAGACAAACCCCTGTGTGTCTACCACAATACCGTAGGGACTCAGTTTCTGTATACTTCTTGTGCTCGAAAGTGGGTACTGTCGAAGTGCTCCTGTGTTCGTATTGAGCATACCAAGACTATCCGCATTTAGCTCAGTAAACCAGAGATTGCCATGTCTATCGAACGCAAGATCGTTCGGACCACTCGGCAGAGCAATCATATTTTTTGTGTTGTTTGGGTCAGGGGTATGTAGTGTTGGTAAGCTATAGGTCTGGAAGTGTTTCGTGTCGGGAAAATAGTGTCCAATGTAATTTGCATCTTGCTCAGCAAACCAGATTGTGTCGTCGGGCGCGACAACAACGCCCATCACGCTATACGCGCCATGCGGGGGTGTAATCTCTGTAAACGTTTGCGT
The DNA here is from genome assembly GCA_964247355.1 of uncultured Ktedonobacteraceae bacterium. Taxonomy (GTDB): domain Bacteria; phylum Chloroflexota; class Ktedonobacteria; order Ktedonobacterales; family Ktedonobacteraceae; genus JBBQVS01. Next base: position 956 of record CAXTUE010000449.1, read on the forward strand.
ATGGGTATCGAACATCGTCAGAAAGTTGTGGCTCATCTCCCCAAACCACAGACGCCCCTTTGAGTCAATCGCAGGACGCATCAAGCCATTACCAGTTTTCGGCAACGAGTACTCTCTAATGCTTCCTATAGCCATATTGGATGCGTCATTAGAGTTACTCGTTGCTGGTGTACCGTCACTGAATGTGTTTGCTGCGTCGCTACATGCTGTTACAAGTAGTAAGGAGCACAGCATAATAACCAGCAGATAAAAATCGCGCTTGCGCAAAAGTTGCCCTCTTACTCTATATAGCTGCCGCTCACACCATCATCTATAAGATGTGTTAGCTTTGCCTTCACGAGTGCATGCTGGTGAATATGCGCTGGCGGGTCTTGCAACTCAACGCGCAGGTAGTTGTCCGTAAGACCTTCCCATATATCGTGGCGCGGATGCTCTACAAGTACTTCGACGGTCTGACCGAGAAATTGCTGGCGGAACTGCAAACCGTGTTGCTCGTTCAGTGCAAGCAGACGTTCGCTACGCGCTTTTTTGAGAGGCTCCTGTATCTGCCCCTTCATACGCGCTGCTGCCGTACCCTGACGTGCAGAGAAACGGAAGACATGTGCTTTGGCAAATTCCAGCTTTTGCGCAAGTTCGTATGTTTGCTCAAAATCTTCATCGCCCTCGCCGGGAAAGCCCGTGATGATATCTGTGCTGATTGCTATGCCCGGAACAAGACGTTTGGCCTCGGTAACGATTGTTGCATATCGTGTGCTAGTATAGCGACGTGCCATGCGACGCAGGATCGTATCGGAACCGCTCTGCATTGGCAGGTGCAGGTGCCGACACATACGCGGATTTTGCCATAGTTCTAACCATTCAAGCCGAAAGTCTTCTGGCTCAAGCGACGATACACGTATGCGCGGTATCTCTGTCTCGCTCAGCAGGGCTGCAATCAGATCGCCGAGGTCCTGTTGCTCATGCTCGTCGGGATGATAGTCGCCTAGATGGATACCTGTTAGCACGATTTCCTGATAGCCCGCTCGCACCTTGCGCCTGACATGTTCCACGACCGAGGCAATGCTGCGACTGCGCGAACCGCCACGCACCGTCGGTACTATACAATAGGTGCAACGATTATCACAGCCATCCTGTACTTTCATCTGTACGCGTGTGCGTGAGGCGAGTCGTGTACTGGCAATAGCAACGGTGCTCGTCTCACTTACAAAGGGTGCAAGTCGCGCCGGATTGTCAGGTTGCGGCTCGACCACTTTTGATGCAGGCGCGCTATCGCTTCCTATATGCTGCACATCCAACTGCTGCGGTTGGAGCATAGGAAGAAGGTTTCTGTCTTGTGTCTCAGCGTCTGTTGAAGGCGAAGTACCAGGAAACTCTCTTTGCGTAATGGCCTCAACAAGCGCATCCTTCGCTGTATTGCCAACCACAACGTCAACTCCTGACAGAGCAGCAACAGCCTGGGGATTGAGTTGCGCATAACAGCCCGTGACGACAAGCAATGCATCAGGCTTCTTGCGATTCACCTGCGCAATAAGTTGGCGCGAAGTGCGGTCGCCCATATGCGTCACCGTACAGGTATTGACGATGTAGACATCTGCATCTTCACTAAAGTCGCGTTGCACAAAGCCCGCCGCGCTCATCTGCTCGCCAATAGTCTCGCTATCAGCCTGATTCACCTTACAGCCAACAGTTGTAACGGCGAATGTTTTTTCTTGCGTTGTATGTGTCGTTGTATCAATCATACTTCTTAGTATAAGCCCATCGTGCAACTTAACCATTTTTATTGAAACGTAACAGCATATTCACAGAAGCGGTTCCAATCCGGTTTGTTGCATCGCTCACAACAACAAAACCCATTCGCTCATACAGGTGTCTCGCTGGATTTGTTGCGCGGACACTCAGTACAATCGCTGGAAAATCTTCTTTAACAGTCTCTATGAGGCGAGCAAGCAGTTGTGTTCCTACTCCTCTCCCAACATATTCAGGAAGAACCGCAATGACTAACTCTGGCGTGAATTCATCAATGTAGCTGATTGTTTTATCTTTTCCAGTAAGCAAGCGTATCCACGCTGCTCCTACTTGCTGTTTGCTATCTGGCTTACGAGCAATACATCCTCTATCAGTTTTACGTCCCCAATCCTCGACATATTTTATCAAATCAGGATTATATTTAGCCGCCAGTACAGATGTTTCGCCCTCTTCATCCATGTGAGCTGCATAGTACAGCATTTCCCAAAGAAATGGCTCATCGGCTTTCGCAATCGGATGAATAGTGTAGTTCACTAATTTTCCTTGAGAAAAACTTATTCACCGGAGTTATTTAGGAGAACGGATGGACGGATAGGTGAGACTTCCCTGCTGTGGAGGTGGTGTTGTCTCTTCAATCGTCTTCTGCATAAAGGTGAGCACAAACCATGCACTACCAACACCGAAAAGCGTGCCTGTAAGCAAACGCAATTCCCATGTACTCTCGCGCAGTCCAAACATTTGCGTTGTGCCATCAATCGCCATTGGTACAATCATTAGTACCCAGACCCACCACGGCATAGCAACAAGACGTTTCTTGCTCAGCACAAACAACACGCTCGTAAGAAACATCGAGGTGTAGATGGAAAAATTGCGCGCGCACAAGCCTAGCTGATGACCCAGTATGTAAAACGAGTGCGATGGAACCTGTGCGCAAACATAGTGCAGTGAGAAGAAGATAGACTTAGAGAAGCCATCAAACCCAAAGTACGAGAGAAATGGTACGGAAACAGCACACAACACAAGCACACCCAGCAAAATCATAACAACATTTGCCCAGTAAGCAAGCAGCAAATCACCAAACCGATTTCCCGCCGTACTCAACTTGTGCAGTGTTGGTTGTGTTGTCTTCGTACCAGGAATATGCTGTGTTGCCATACTATGTATCCTCATGGAATATATGCTCAATAGTTACTTATGATAGCTGAAACGCACCCGCTAGCTCACTATACTCTATACGGCCCTCAGCGACTAACGTTTCATCAACAAGAATAACAGGAATGCGATAGCGATACATTTCAAATAGCTCAGGGCGAGTACGAATATCTATTTCGGTCAGTTCGTAATCTTTCTGTGCCGCGATCTCGTCAAGCATCTCACGCGCCTCATCACAAAGATGGCAACCCGCCTTTGTGTAAAATGTCACTTTGGGTGTTGCTGCTTCTGTACTCACATCTGTAGTTCTCCGTATTTATCTGCTCTCCATACTATCATATCGCATCCCTTTTGTACATCAGTTCGTTTACTGTGCAGGGCTTTTTGGTGTACACAATATATCCTGAGTGCATGCCTATAGGAGGGACCGCAAAAAAAAAAAAAATAATATAGAAACAAAACAAAAAAAATAA
>CAXTUE010000450.1:0-4325 GCA_964247355.1 uncultured Ktedonobacteraceae bacterium
GATTTATGGGGTATCAGCTTTAAGTGCTCATATACCACCAACTACAGCACAGGCAATGTCGTCAATTGTCTTTGCGGGTTCATCGCAATTTATTATTGCGCAACTTGTGGCGGTTGGCACACCTCCTGTGATTATCATTCTTACCGCGTTCATCGTTAACATTCGCCATATGCTATATAGTGCCTCGCTTGCACCCTTCGTCAAAGGTTTACCAGCGCGTTGGAAGTGGTTGCTGGCGTATCTTTTGACTGACGAGGCATATGCTGTCACAATTTCTCATTATCGTCAAAGTGGAGATGAAACGCAGAAGCACTGGTATTTTTTCGGCGCAGGACTAGCATTATGGTCAACATGGCAAGTCAGTACTGCTATCGGCATATTTTTGGGAACTCAGGTGCCTACAAGTTGGTCACTCGATTTTACTTCTACACTCACCTTTATCGCACTCGTTGTACCAGCTCTTAAGGACAGGGCAAGTGTAATATCAGCACTAACAGCCGGTATTGTAGCAGTGCTCGTCTACGCTCTTCCATTCAAGCTAGGTCTGGGACTTGCAACTCTCATTGGAATTATCGTTGGTCTTTGGATAGAGACGCTTCGACAGCGTAAAAACACAGATTTCTTACGGAGGATTGAATGACGCTTTTGCTCACGCTCATTATCATAGGACTACTAACCTACGCCATTCGGCTTTCATTCATCCTCTTCTTCAGCAGAATGGATATTCCATCGCTCCTGCTGAGAGCATTTCGTTTTGTCCCTGTTACGGTCCTATCAGCTATTATCGTGCCTGCGCTCTTTTTACCAAAGGGCACACTTGCTCTTTCTTTCGGCAATGCGCGCTTACTAGCAGGGAGTATCGCTGTAGGAGTTGCGTGGAAAACAAAAAACGTGCTTGTGACGCTTATTGTAGGCATGGGAGCGTTATACCTGTTGCAATTTTTTATGACCCTGTAATCAACCATCATGTGATAGGAACCACAGGGCGTTTCCCCAAGCCGCATTCGGGGAATGATGAAGGCAGCAGGCCCCTGGTCGGTTGATTAATCCGCCTTTTGCACATCCAATATCTTCAGCCAGATATCGCGGCGTACCTCGTCTTCGGAGGATTCAATACGGAAGATGACATCGAGCAGGGAGCCGCGCTCAAACGTTTCAAGTAGCTCAGCCCCACGGGTGAGCGTTCCCGCAACATGAGCTGTAGCACCCGTTTTCGCGTCAACAACAGCGAGTTTGAGACGTAGATTTTGCCTGTTCATGCCACTTGTCCAGCGATCAACGAGACGCACACGCTCCAGTTTGAAGATAGGCTCTGGATTGCTAGCTCCAAAGGGACTTAACACGCGCAGCTTTTTGTAGCCCACATAATTCAAGAGGTCGGTCCGATGCAGCACAAGATCAACGCTCTGTGTAAAGAGTGCTTGCTCAACGACTGTCTCTACCTGTACGACTTCCTCTACCGTGGAAGACGATACAGGCTCGATAGCCGCCGCTATATCGTCCTCTACGGCTGCTCCATTGCCTGTTGTTTGCCACTCTAAAAGATGCCTTTGGAATTCGGGGATTTGTGCCGTTTCAATCGTAAAACCTGCCGCCTGTGCATGCCCGCCATAGCGTTCAAGGCGACCCGAAAAATTGCGCAGAGCCTCGATAATATTAAAATCCTTTTGACTGCGCGCGGACCCCCTACTCAAACGTTTTCCGGCATCGTTGCTTAATACAAACACAGGCTTATTGATTTCCTCAACGAGTTTACCCGCCACCAGACCCAGGATACCCTCGTGCCAATCGTCTCCACTCACCAGGACGACCCGCTCATCAGGAGTACGCTGGGCCGCTTCGCGTACATTGCGCATTAACGTTTCCGTTTGTTGCTGTCGTGCGATGTTGAGTTCTTCCAATTGAGCGACATAGACGTTTGCCTCCTCTTCGCTTTCGGTCGTGAGCAAATTGAAGGCGATTGCCGCATCTTTCATGCGACCAGCCGCATTGATACGAGGCGCAAGGGCATAGGCGATGTCGCGCTCTCGAATGCGTCCTAACTGCAAATTAGCGTTACGAATCAGCGCAAGAAGTCCTGGTTTCTGCGTTTCGTTCAATTGCTGCATGCCAAGACGAGCAAGTACATGATTTTCGCCGACGAGCGGGACAATATCAGCGATTGTGCCAATCGCCACAAGGTCTAGTAAGGCCATTTCGTCTTCTACCGGACGCCTGTACGCCCGGTAGAGGGCTTGTACCAATTTGAAAGCCATACCGGCACCACAGAGAGGCCGAAAGAGCATATCATGTTCACTTGCATCCGCACGCCACGGGTTGACCATTGCATATGCAGCAGGGAGTTCGGTGGGAGGATTGTGATGATCGGTGATAATGACATGTATGCCAAGTTCGTTGGCGTACTGCACCTGTTCGACATCAGAGCTAGCACAATCAGTGGTAATGATAAGTTGCGTACCTCGTTGCTTGAGGCTATCAAGAGCTTCTTTATTTAGACCACAGCCTTGAGAAAGTCGATGTGGAATAAAAAAATCGAGCGTAGCACCCGCATCCAATGTACGTAAGGCACGAAAAAGCAGTGCGGACGAGGTAACACCATCAGCGTCATAGTCGCCATATACGGTGATATGTTCTTTTTGTGCCAGTGCTTGCTGAATGCGCTCTACCGCAGAACTCATCGCTGTCAACAAAAACGGGTCTAAACTGTCACCATAGGACGCCCTTAGAAAGCGTTGCATATCTTCTCGTGCTGAGACACCACGATTTGCTAGAATCTGAGCATAAAGCGGCTCGATGCCTTGTTGCTCATCTAATTGTCGTTCTGCTTTTGAGCGTAAGGGATAGATTTGCCAGTAGGTTGCTGATTCCACAATGAATCCTTTGTATAATTAATCGGGTAGCAAGCGAAGAAAAACTTCGTTGCCAAGTAAACGTCCTCGCTTACTTAAGCGCACCCACTCACCATCTTGTTCCAGCAGTCCCGCCTCTTCCACGGGTCGCAACCGGTTGCCTGCAAAATCAGCGAATGGTTGAGAGAAGCGTTGTGCAAAAGTTGGCAGGTGCAGGCCCATTGCGGTGCGAAGAGCAAGAAATGCTGTTTCAGACATATCCTGTTCGCGCTCTATAGGTTCCGTGTCCGCCTCCGGTAATCGGTGTGCGTTCACTGCTTTGATATAGTCTAATGGCTCCCGAATATTGGAAAATCGTCTTTTGCCAAAGGTTGAATATGCGCCTGCACCCATACCGATATACGGCAAATTTTGCCAGTAGGTCAGGTTATGGCGACTATGATGTCCAGGAAGTGCCCAGTTTGAGATTTCATAGTTTTCGTAGCCAGCCGCGCTTAAACGTTCGTCGGCATACTCATACATGTCAGCACACAGATCCTCATCACCCGGAACAAGACTCCCCTCGTGTACCCATGTATGAAACGGTGTGCCCTCTTCAATGATCAGCGAGTATAACGAGAGATGTTCGGGCCGCAATTCCAGTGCGCGGTCCAGCGTTTCGCGCCAGTGTTGCATCGTCTGCCCCGGCAAGCCAAACATAAAATCAATGTTGATCGAGGTAAAGCCTGCCGCTCGCGCCCACGTCACCGCCTGTGTAATCTCTTCGGGTGTGTGAATACGTCCCAATATCTGCAAAAGTCCGGCGTCGAAACTCTGCGCTCCCATACTCAAGCGGTTAATGCCAACCGCTCGTATGCCTTGCAACTGCTCTTTATCCAGAGTACCAGGATTGGCCTCCATCGTGATTTCCGCATCCTTATCAACGGCAAATGAGGTAGAGCAAGCATTAAGCAGACGCGTAATTTGCGCGACAGTTAGCAGGCTCGGCGTACCACCGCCAAAGAAGATAGTGCGTGAGCGACGAAGTGCGCCATCAGCATGTCGTGCCATTGTACCGGCGAGCGCAATCTCTTTCTCCAGTGCTTTTACATACGGTTCTCTCAATGGGAGCAAGCCAGCATACGTATTGAAATCGCAATAATGACAGCGTGTATGGCAGAAAGGAATATGTAGATAGAGCGAGGCAGTATCTAAGAGTTGCTGAATCGGTTCGTCTATATGAGTACGTTGAACTAGTGTGCGAATGGTCATAAAATGTATAGTGTTTCCTTAATATCGGATTGGAGCATGAGTACAACAAAATGTCTATCTTCAACTATATCATATTTGGAAAGGAACAACGAGCCTACAAGCCGAATAACGTGGCACAGGTCTAATTATGTATTGTAATGAAAAACTGTGGATATGCTGTTGGTAGGGACCGCATTCATCACGTCCGTCTTTGGTCTCTCACCCCGGCAAACGGACGCGATGTAT
>CAXTUE010000451.1:0-4320 GCA_964247355.1 uncultured Ktedonobacteraceae bacterium
TGATAAGTTCGTGGTTGCGTTGACTGGACATGGGCAAAACAGCGTTATGCCGCGCAATGTGCTGAACTCCGCAAACTATATCTATACAGGCGACGATCTGGGAAATATGTACACACCCGCATCAACATCGTTCCGGCTATGGGCACCGACAGCATCAGATGTACAGGTGTTGCTCTACGACAGCGAGTTGAGCGGCGTGGCACGGCAAGAGGCAATGCAAAGAAGCGAGCAGGGGACATGGTGTGTAGACGTGCAGGGCAATCTTGAGAACTGGTACTATCTCTATTTACTCACAATACATGGCGTCACTCAAACATCAGTTGACCCCTATACACGAGCAATTTCGGTCAATGGCTTGCGCGGCATGATTGTCAATCTTGAGACAACGCATCCGGCAGGCTGGGATTCCGATACCTATAAGACGCTGGCCCATCCTACCGATGCTGTTATCTACGAAGTGCATGTGCGCGATTTCTCGATTGAACAAAACTCTGGTATGACAAACAAGGGACGTTATCTGGCCTTTACTGAACGAGGCACAAAAGGACTCGATGATGTTGTGACGGGCGTTGATAGCCTCCTGCAACTGGGCATCAGCCATGTCCAGCTATTGCCCGTCGAGGAGTTCGCAACCGTCGATGAGAACGCCCCCGACCAGTACAACTGGGGCTATGACCCGCGCAACTACAATGTGCCAGAGGGTGCATACGCCACGACGCCACATGGTACGGCACGCATTACCGAGTTCAAGCAACTCGTGCAGAGTTTGCATAAAGCCAATCTCGGCGTGATTATGGATGTCGTCTATAATCATACCTTCTTGACACACGACTCCGATTTTAACAGAATTGTGCCGCAGTATTATTACCGCACCGATTACTCAGGCAACTACACCAATGGCTCCGGTGTGGGCAACGAGATCGCGACCGAACGTCCGATGGTGCAAAAATTTGTGCGCGACTCGCTGAAATACTGGATGCAACAATACCACGTCGATGGCTTCCGCTTTGACCTGATGGCCCTGCTCGGCGTCGAGACGATGAAAAACGTCGCGCAAGACCTGCATCCGCTCAACCCGAATGTGCTGCTCTATGGCGAGCCGTGGACTGGTGGTGGCTCCTCACTACCAGGAGGCCAACTCGCGACCAAAGGCCAACAAAAGGGGCTGGGCTTCGGCGTCTTCAATGACGATCTGCGTAACGCCCTTGTCGGTAGCATGTTTGATGCTCATAATCAGGGCTTTCCAACGGGAGCCTTCAATGCAGCAGGCGCGATTCGAGTTGGTGCTATGGGCAGCATCGACACATTCACGGCTGCTCCGGGCGAGACACTCAACTACGCCACCAGTCACGATAACTACACGCTCTGGGATAAAATCGCGCTCAGCAACGGTGGCGATCCAGAATACGACCGCGTTCTGATGCACCAACTCGTGGGAGCTATTGTATTCACATCACAGGGCATCCCGTTCCTGCAAGGTGGCGACGAGTTTCTGCGCACAAAAGGCGGCAACGATAATAGCTACAATGCGGGCGATGCCGTCAACCAGTTCGTGTGGGAACTTAAGACACAGCATAGAGATGTGTTCAACTACTACGCTGGCCTCATACACCTGCGCAACAATCATCCCGCCTTCCGCATGTCCACGGCAGACGATGTACGCAGACATCTTACGTTCTTGAACAGTCCTGATAGGACGATAGCTTTTCAGCTAACAGGACATGCCAACGGCGACCCGTGGTCCAATATTGTCGTGATCTACAATCCTACTAAAGCGAACGCAGTTGTTACATTACCAGAGGGAAGTTGGACCATCGTCGGGACACAGGGACATGCGGGCGAGGCATCGCTGGGGCAAGCGGCTGGTACAGTGGTTGTGCCGGGGATTACGTGCGAGATTTTGTATCAGGATTAAAAACAACACAATAAAAGACATGCTTCATGCGGCTTTGCCGCATGAAGCATGTCTTTTATTGTGTTGTCATTTCTTTTCAGAAATGGCTTTTGCCTGCGTGAACAGCAGCAGGTAATCGTGACCACCGGCTTTTGAGTCGGTGCCGGACATGTTGAAGCCACCGAAGGGATGGACGCCGACGAGCGCACCCGTCGATTTGCGGTTGAAGTACAGGTTGCCGACATGGAAATCTTCTCGCGCACGTTCGATACGCTGAGCATCGTTTGTATAGAGTGAACCAGTCAAGCCATATTCGGTATCGTTGGCGATATGTAGCGCATCGTCAAAGTCTTTGGCCTTGATGAAGGCCAGCACGGGACCAAAAATCTCTTCCTGAGCGATTCGTGCATGTGGGTCTACATCGACGATGATGGTTGGCTCGATAAAGTAGCCGGGACCAGAATGTCCACCTCCGAGAACGAGCTTGCCCTCTTGCTTGCCAATCTCGATGTAGTCAACGATCTTCTTCATGGCGTTCTCATCGACAACCGGACCCATGTAGGTCGTTGGCTGTGTAACATCGCCGAGCGTCAACTGTTTGGCCTTCTCAAGCACTCTCTGTAGCACCTCGTCGTAGACCTTCTCGACGACGATGGCGCGTGAGCCTGCGGAACACTTCTGACCCTGGAAACCAAACGCAGAGGAGACGATGCCAGTGGCGGCGGCGTCAAGATCGGCTGTCTCATCGACAACAACGGCATCTTTCCCGCCCATCTCAAGAATCGTACGCTTGAGCCAACGCTGTCCCGGCTGGTGCTTCGCGGCTAGTTCGTGAATGTGCAGACCAACCTCGCGCGAACCCGTGAAGGCGATGAAGCGCACCTGTGGACTCGATACCAGCGTATCACCAATCACGCCACCAGAGCCTGTGAGGAAGTTGACCACACCTGCTGGTAGACCTACCTCTTCGAGAATACGCATAAATTGATAAGCGATAGCCGGTGCCGTACTCGCTGGCTTGAGGATAACGGTGTTGCCCGTTACAAAGGCCGCGCTGGTCATGCCCGCCATGATCGCATTCGGAAAATTCCACGGCGGAATGACGGCACAGACGCCAAGCGGAATATAGACCAGTTGATTATCTTCACCCTCTATTTTGACGACCGGTTGCTCTTCCGTCAGGCGCAGCATCTCGCGTGCGTAAAACTCCAGGAAGTCGATAGCTTCCGCCGTATCGCCATCGGCCTCGACCCAGCTTTTTCCAACTTCGTAGATCATCCACGCATTGAGATAGTAGCGACGCTGGCGCATGAGTTCTGCCGCTTTGAACAGATAGTCGGCGCGTTCCTGTGCTGACACATGTCTCCATGTCTCAAACGTCGCTGCCGCCGCCTGTATTGCCGCCTGTGTTTGCTCAACGGTTGCGCGTCCAAAGTGTCCAATAACCTCATCGGGCTTCGATGGATTGACCGAGGCAAAAGTCTGCTCGGCCTGTATTTTCTTGCCGCCAATGATGAGCGGGTAGGTCTGGCCTAGTTCGCTTTTGACCTGTGCAAGAGCGGCAGTCTGTGCGTTTTTATGTTCGTCGCGCGAAAAATCAAAGAAGGGTTGATTTTTAAATGGCGCGTGTTCTTGCGCGCCCGTTGTTGTCTTTTCAAATACCTGTGCCATGAATGTTTGCTCCTTGATAACACGTCATTGTGTTGCGATACGAGGACGAGAAGGGGGCGTGATCAAATCAGACCCGTACAATTGCATTTATTGTATCACATTACAATGTTGGAATAAGACAGAGAGAGGAACTCATACTACAGCTATGAGTTCCTCTCTCTGTCTTATTCCAACACCATTCTGATTACAACTGTAAAGGAATAGCGTTTACCGTTGTACATATCACTATGAAGGTTAGTCCATAAAGACGTGGGAAAACTATGCGGGTTGTGCTTCCAAGGTTGCATTCTGGAGTTCTGCGTTCGTCATGGCCTCACCTGCGACTCCCCAGATTCCATCAACAGCGTGAACGACGTTCACCCAGATTTGCTCCTTCGGCAGTTTGCCATGCGAGAGTTCCTGCAGGATACGAGTTGCTTCTGCAACGTATGCCTTTTGAATCTCCCGATTGGTGAATGCAAAGGAAGGAACCTTCCATTCGATGAACGCAACTGGTCTCTCTTTGAGACCTGAGAAGGTGTGCTCTGGTGAGACGATATTAATAGAGCCAACAATATTCGGCGTCATGAAGCGGTTGCCAGAGAGGCCATGCAGTTTGAGCATAGTTTCAGAGAGCTGTGCAAATGCTTGCTGTTCCGTTCCCTTTGGCAGGACGCCTTCGGTGAGAGTTAATGTAAGAGGCATTTCCGTTACTCCTTTTAGATAGTATCAATACAAAGTTCTTTCTTGTCAAAAAATAGCGAACGTTATTTTTA
>CAXTUE010000452.1:0-4315 GCA_964247355.1 uncultured Ktedonobacteraceae bacterium
ATCGAGCTCATTGCAGAAGTCCAGCTCCATTTCCTCAACCATGCCAGACACAAAATCGCTGATGATGCGTTCGACAGGCAAGCCATTATTAGAAATCATGATACCCGTCTGGCCCGTCGCCGCGAAGACACTTTTGAGGCCACGCTTCTTCGCCTCGCGGTCGAGTTCAAGTGCCACGGTCATTTTGCCGGTCGCGCAGTCCGATCCCACCATGAGCACCGTATGACTTCCTGTGCGATGAGGCGTAAAGAGCGAGACGCGTTGTTTATAGGGCGGACGACGGACATCCCAGATAGTCACGCCGCGCTTCTCGGCGGCAGCTTGTAATTCTGCATCGTCCGAAAGAAATGAGTGCAGGCCGCTTACAATATTTAAGCCTGCGTCAATCGCTGTCAACAATTGCTTGCGCCATGCGGCTGGTAGCGAGCCGCCCTGTGGCGCGATGCCAATCAAAAGCGTATCGGGCTTGTAGGCAAGTGCCTCGTGAATGTCACGCACAACTGGAATGCCCACGCCTATATCAGCATCTAAAGCATGGGAAACGTCTTGTCCAGCGCGTGTGCTATCAATAACCGCGACCACAGGGTCCTGCCCATAGCGAATAACGCCCGTTGCCGTCTTGCCATAATGCCATTCAAACAGACCTTCGGCCAATATCGCAATGCGCCGCATAGATATACGCTCCTTTGGAAATGTAGAGATACAATGATTTGCTTTTCATGATACCACGCTCTGGAGTAGGCGGGGTGTGATGAAATCAGACCCGTACCAGTGTTTGATGGCGAGCGGAGTGTGATCAATCAGACCCTACCAGGATTCATTACTGATATTACCTTATTACCATTATTACCAGGGATGTGAGCGGGGAAGAGGATATGATGAAATTAGACTCATAAAGGATACAGAAAGCAAGAGAGCAGTATTATTTCGATAAATGTGTTCACTAGATCGCCCTTTGTTTGTAAGTTGAGGTTGCATGGTATGAAAAAATAGTATGATATCCTATACATATGTATGTAGGACAGGAAACGAGAAGGAGTGTTCAGGTATGGCGGACGAGAGCAAGCAAGAATTACAACACCCCATTATCCTGGAAATTCTAGCAGAGGACCCCCACGATGCTGATCCCGTAGCGATAGGCGAGGTTGGGCGCGAAATCCTTAATGAGGTGAAGCAGGATAACATCAAGATCGAATCGGTCTATACAGGGCAACGCGGTGGGCCTGGGCTGCTGTTCGAGGTATTCAATCAGGTGCAAGCGGCGGGACAGGTTGTGTGGGCGGATATCTACGCACAGGGCAATACGCTTGGCGTTATCAGCAGTATTGTCACGATTTTGGGTGCCGCGAGTCCTGTAGTGAAACGTGTATCTCAGGCACTGGCAAAGCATAATGCGAAACAGGCAAAGCTTGCCGCCGCTACTAGTACGACACCTGCACAGGAACAGCACCCGATTAGAATACTGCTTACGATTGACGGGGCAGCTATTCCCGTTGAAGTCAGCAATTTTCAGGATGCCAAAGCTATGCTCGAACTTGCTCAGGAGTTTCACGCTAAATATCCGAACGTGAACGCGACGCCACAGAGCGAGGTGAAGATACAAACGGTGGTGCCGAAGAAGGAGAGGCGGAAGCGACGGTGATGGGGTACAATGATGATGGTGCAATTGTAGGGGTCTACATTCTATTACACCCGCGTCGGCGATTTGTATTTTATCGAGATGATAAAACGTCTCCACATCCTGCCAAATTGTGGATCGCTCAAAGGGTGTAATAGAATGTAGACCCCTACGGGTGTATTTGTAATTGTAGATTTTCGTTGCCTATGTAAGGATCACCCATGCTTTGGCTTGTTTACGCTCTATCGTCTGCATTCTTGTTTGCGCTTACCGCACTGTTGTCGCGTGTAGTGAGTATTAATAGCGCGCATCCGAGAGCGTATTCGGTTATTTTTGGGTTTATGTCGGGCGTGTGCGCACTCCTTTTATTTTTGGTGGAACCATTCTCGTTTCGAGCAGTTTCGATGACCGTGATTATCCTCACGATTTGCTCGACATTGTGCTATAGCTTTGGTGATCGCGTGCTTTTCTTTGTGAGTCGCTCAATCGAGGCGTCGCTGGTCACGATTATTGATAAGCTGACGCCGGTCGTGACCTTTGTTGCGTCGCTTATCTTCCTGGGCGAAAGCTTCACGTGGCTGAAATTGGTTGCGGTAGTCCTCATTCTATCAGGAAATTTTCTTATAGTCATTAAGAACACTAAGATCAAATTTGACTTGCCATTCTTCCTGGCACTGTTTGCGGCACTAGCGGTTGGTATTGGTCTGACGATTGATAAACATGTTTCGGTTGCTTATGCTGTTCCCTTGTATGCCTTTATCAATTTCTTTGCGCCCGCGCTCTACAACACATTTCTGCCGCCAATCGCGTTTAGCACGGTTGTGCGCGAGGCTAAGGTTGCCTGGCGAGGCATTCTGCTAATTGCGGTTGGGAATGTCGTGAGCTATTATTTTGTGTTGAAGGCGTTTAGCCTTGCCGATGCGTCGAGAGTTGTGCCGATCATGTCCTCGTCGACGCTGATTATTGTGCTAGCGGGTGTGATCTTTTTGAAGGAGCGTTCGCATATTGGGCGAAAGGTGATTGCGGGTTTGTGCGTATGTGTGGGCGTGGTGTTGATTAGCGTGTGATGTTTATATATTTTGCAAAACGATGTCCCTGCGCTGCTCGGCAGCGCAGGGACATCGTTTTGCAAAATTTCTTTTATTTTACGGAACCCATTGTGAGGCCCTGGATGAAGTAGCGTTGGAGCACGACGAAGACGATCATGGTGGGCACACAGGCGATCAGGGAACCGGCGACGACGACATTCCAGTCGGTGTTGTATTGGCCTATGAGAGTTGCCAGACCTGCGGTAACGGGGCGCAGGCTGTTATCCTGGAGCAGGACGATGGACCAGATGAAGTCGTTGAAAATCCAGGTGAATTCGAGCGTTGCCAGTGCCGCCAGCGCGGGTATCGTGAGTGGCATAACGATGATGCGGTAGATGTCGAACTCACGACAGCCGTCGATGCGGGCCGCCTCCAGGATTTCGCCGGGGAGTGTGACCATGAAGTTGCGCAGGACAAACGTACAGAAGCCCATCTGGAAGGCGATGTGTACGGCGATGACGGCGAACAGCGTGTTGTAGATACCTAGTGCTACACTAAGTTGGAAGACCGGTAGAATGATGATCTGGAAGGGCAGCATCATACCAGTGATGTACATCATCAAAATCCAACGACTGCCACGAAAGCGTAGACGTGCCAGCGCATATGCTGAGAGCGATGAGAGGAAGATGGTTCCAACCAGCGCGGGAATCGTGATCAGAAAGCTGTTGATGAAGTAGCTGCCAACATTACCCTGTACCCATGCTTCGATATATGGAGCAATCGTCGCTGGATGTGGCAGGGCGAGATATCCATTGTAGATGAGGTCATCTTTTGAGCGTAGAGAGGTCAGAATAACGCCAAAGACAGGTAGCAACCAGATGAGTGTAAAGGGAATAGCGAAGAGCAAGAAGCGCCAGTCACGTCTACTCTTCTCAGCAGTCGCCTTTCCTGTTCGCACTTGTATGCGAGGTATAGTGGATTGTGCTGGCAAACTCATATGCTCTCGCTCCCCTGTCTCAATAGACGTGTAAGATAGACCACAATGAATACAAAGCTCAACAGGAATTCAATCACCGCGATTGCTGCACCATAGCCATAGCGGAAGTTTACAAATGCCTCCGTATACATGAAGTTTGCCAGCACCGTTGAGGCGTAGCCGGGTCCGCCATGCGTCATGATGAAGACGAGATCAAAGAATTGCAGCGAGTCAATGATCGTCGCGACAACAATAATCGTTGTGATTGGTGTAAGTAGTGGAAACAGGATTTGGCGAAACACCTGCCAGCCATTCGCGCCATCAATTTTAGCTGCCTCGACAAGCGTTGGATCAATGGTGTTCAAGCCAGCGAGGTACAGGAGCATCACGTAGCCGATTTGTCGCCAGCAAGCGGCGAAGGTAATACTAAACATGGAAATTGAGGCATCGCTTAACCAGCTTTTGGCGAGGAAACCCAGACCAATATTGCGCAGTAAGGTGTTTAGCACACCCTCGTTAGGAAGGTAGAACCAGGACCAGATCAACCCGATCACGATGAAGCTCAACACCATCGGCGAATAGATAGCGGCCTTCAGAACGTTCACGAAGCGTGAGGGGCGATTGAACAGTATTGCAAGGCCAAGCCCACCAGCAATTGGCACAATCAAGAACACGCAGAGCACCTTGATGTTG
>CAXTUE010000453.1:0-4305 GCA_964247355.1 uncultured Ktedonobacteraceae bacterium
CTACAATCCTGTCACCCTCCCGAAACTCAAGTGGTAGAATATGACATACTATATTTCAGGAGATATACCACCCATGACTATTTCTACTCCCTCACCTCAAACATGGATCGACGCCGCAACCTTACAAACCGACATAGACTACCTCGACTCGCGCTGGCAACGTATCGCGGTGGGCAACGAAGACAAGCCCATTATCGACATCGGCACCGGCGAGCCGCTCGTCTGCGTACCAATTTTGGAACACCTCGATTGGGTCTATAGCCACCAGATACAGCATTTCAGCCAGACGCGCCGCGTCATCTTCTATCGCCGCCACGAATCGCGCACAACATCGGTAACAGCACCCGAACGCGCCGAAGAACTACGCCGTGTCCTTGATACGCTTGGCTTAGAGCGCGCCGATTTTATAGGGCACGGCGACGCAGCAATCGTGTTGCTAGAGTTCGCGATCCGCTATCCACAACGCTGTCGCTCACTGACTATTCTTGTTCAAGGACCGGACTACGTAATTGCGCCACACCCATTTATCTGGCTCCTACATGATCTCTTTATTCGCCTTCCAGTAGAATACGTGTTGCCACCCTGGTTCTTGAGCAACATCGTGGCAAACTACGCCACCGCACGTAGTTCCCACAACACAACATTTCCAGCTATGCCTCACGACCTCGTGGCAAAGCAGTTCAACAAGATTGCCTCCTGGCCCGCCGTCTACAAATTCTCCGTGCTGCCCGTTATTCATGATGTCGATTTCTATGACCGACTCGCGCCACTCACCATGCCCGTACTCGTCCTCAATCGCACCGATGACCGCTTGACGCCCGAACCGAAGACGCGCTGGCTCGCTCAACACTTGCCTAATTGCGCTGGCTACCATGTGCTCGCCGGAGGAGATCGCTTCTTCATGTATGCTCAATCCGAGTTCGTTAATCCACTCGTGGACAACTTTCTCTCCCAAAGAGCATAACCAACGGCATCCACTACATGCAAAGGGACCGTAGGGGTCCGATCAAAGGCACCGTAGGGGTCCGATTTATCGCACCCAAGCACAAGCGAAGCGATGTGCGTTCCCTTTGTTTCTTAGTAAAGTCAACCACAAAAAATAACCATACTGCACGTTTACCTACTGATGGTAATACTTCACAGAATGGCCGAACTGACCAGTTTTTCTTGACAGGCAAAAAAAAATCAAGCATACTGCAAGTGTTATGGCAGTCGTGTGTACCACTAATAGTGGTACACGGTCACACTTCCTTTTTTGGGCACCAAAAACACATTGTACACAACTTTACATGGTACAGAGGAGATGGCATGCAGCAAACGACACAGATACTAGTAATTGGCGGCGGTCCTGCCGGCTCAACTGCCGCTACACTACTGGCGCGCGAAGGGTTTCAAGTAACCTTGTTAGAACGTAGCGTATTTCCACGCTATCACATTGGCGAGTCCCTCTTGCCGTCATGCCTGGAAATACTCGATCTTGTCGGTGCTCGTGAAAAGATTGAAGCTCATGGATTTCAGCGCAAAGAAGGGGGCTATTTCGATTGGGGCAAGGACTCGTGGGAACTAGACTTCACAAAATTGCGCCATCCCTATAGCTTCCAGGTTGTTCGTTCAGAATTTGATCAACTGCTCCTTGAACATGCAAAATCACAGGGCGTTCAAGTCTACGAAGGCGTGGAGGTTCGCGGCCTTTCGTTTGATGGCGACCGCCCACGTAGCGCGAAATGGGCGCAAGTTACCGGCGACCAGAGCATTGACCGCAAAGCTCCGACCGGAGAAATCAATTTCGACTATCTCATCGACGCCTCCGGGCGCGCAGGTGTGGTATCGACCAAATATCTGCACAATCGCCACTACCATAACGCATTCCAAAACGTCGCGCTCTGGGGCTACTGGAAGAATGCTGGACGTATGGAGCACGCTCCACACGGCGCGATTGCGGTTGGCTCTATTCAAGATGGCTGGATTTGGGGTATTCCACTTCACGATGGCACATTGAGCGTTGGTGTCGTGATGCACCGAGACAACTTCAAAAAGCTCCGCGATGCAGGCAACTCGCTCGACAAGATTTATGCCGAGTCAATTGAGTCTTGTCCCTTACTAAAAGGTCTGGTCGCCCCCGGTACGCTCGTATCAGAGGAACTCGGCGTCGAGCAAGACTATTCGTATATCGCGGACCAGCTCACCGGCCCCGGCTTCTTTCTCACCGGTGATGCCGCCTGCTTCATCGACCCCCTGCTCTCGACAGGCGTACATCTCGCGACACATGCCGCTATGCTGGCCGCAGCAAGTATCGCCAGCATTTTACATGGCGAAACAACAGAAGAGCAGGCACGATTGTTCTACGACGAAAGTTACCGTCATGCCTACCTACGCCTGATGGTTATCGTCTCCGGTCTGTACCAGCAATATAACGGCAAAGCATCCTACTTCTGGCAAGCACAACAATTAACACATCATGACTACCAGGATACCGAGGCTATGAATCAAGCATTCTTGTTCGTTGTATCTGGTATGGAAGATTTGCTCGACTCAGAAGAGACGGGGCGCGAACTGAAACTATCGCAAATGGCTGACCAACTGCCGCACGAAGAAGCCCAGCGCACACAAGCTATGTATCAGGCATACAACAAGGTCTTCTGGCGGTCGGCGGTCTCCTCCGCAACCGCAATCAATGGTGTCTACGTCACCACAAAACCACGTCTAGGTCTCGCATTGGTCGAAGAAGTACAGGTGAGTCAGGCATAGAGAAACGCATCATACGCTCTAGCCAGCTCTTAGGGGGAAACATGGATGACGTACACAAGCAATCGATCAGAGGATTGATTCGCTTTACAAAAGGTCCCTTAGCAGGCCACGACTTTCCGCTCAATAAGTCAATGACGACTATTGGGCGGGATGATACTAACGATATTATTATCAAAAACGATCTGCAGGTTTCACGTAAACACATCCGTATCCTCTGGAATAATGGCGTGTGGACCGTGGAAAGCAATCCCCAGGCAAATGTTACCACGGTGAATAATCAGGGGACGCAACAGGCAATCATTTCAGACAATACGGTTGTTGGCCTTGGACAGAATACTGCATTTGTTTTTCTGGCACAGGTTCCACCATCTATCGCTATGCCTCCTGCGCGTCCACAACCATCGGTCGGTATACCCCCAGTATCGCCACAACCACCGGTCGGTATGCCACCCGTACGCCCACATTCAGTACCGAACATGCCAACACCGCTAGTGGAGCCACCTCAGTCGATACAACCATCTCAGCCCATTCAACAACAGTATAATGTGGCCCCAAGAGGTGTAGGAACAATCGGTACTGGACCAATGTCACTTAACGATACCGTTATTGGGCGTGACCCTCTCGCAAGTAGTGGTTCAGCCTTACCTTCTCTGATCGTCACCACCAATATCGACAGCAATCGGCAAGTATTCCATCTCGATAAGCCCATGATCAATGTCGGAAAAGATAACGCTACCGTCAAAAACGATATCACACTTGCCTACGATATTATCTCAGCACCACACCTGCAAATTGTTCAAAGTGGCGATGATTTTATACTCATTCATCCTCACCCTAGCAGACAGAAAACATTGAATGGCCTGCTCTACAAAGGACGACGCATTCTCGGACACGAACACTTCGAGCATACACTTGTCCCCGGCGATATCTTTCGCATTGGCAATGAGCAAGGGACACTCATCTCGCTCACATACGATGACGGCAGTGGAGTCCAGGAGGAAGTAGCTCCACCCGTACAGGATATTCCACTCAGAAACGTCAAGGTTCTAACCATCGGGCGCAAAGCAGATAATATGGTGGTGTTGTCGCACCCGCAGGTCTCTGGCTACCACGCACAGCTTATACAGGAAGGTGGCGCATACCGTATCGCTGACTTGCATAGCACCAATCACGTCTATGTCAATAATAAACTTACCGCCGACCAGCTACTCCATCAGGGCGATGAGATTCGTATTGGCCCATACAAACTTATTTATGATGTCACAAAACTCAGCCAATACGACGAAAGTAATTTTATTCGTATCGAGGCACGTAACCTCAAACAGTTCGGAACGGGTGGCACTCCTTTACTCAGCAATATTTCTCTCTCTATTCCACCGCGTAAATTTGTCGCGCTCGTTGGTGGCTCTGGCGCAGGCAAATCTACACTGATGAAAGCCCTCAATGGCCTGTGGCCCGCGAAAGAGGGACAGGTTCTCTATAATGGACAGGACTATTACCGCAATATTCCTGCCTTTAGTTCGCAATTAGGTTACGTCCCTCAAGACGATATCGTTC
>CAXTUE010000454.1:0-4295 GCA_964247355.1 uncultured Ktedonobacteraceae bacterium
TATTACACATTACAATGGCTATGTTGTATGTGTAGGAATGGATGAAGGAGGCTACGAGTCAAGTGAACTCATGGATGTCATAGAGGAGCTACATCTACAAGACAAGCTTGTGCTGCTTTTCGAGCAAAGTACACAGAATACGGCACTAGTACATGCAGCACTGGCGATTGCAAAGGAATGGCGAGAGCAAGGACATGAGGTCCTGTTAATCGCTGACAAATATGCAACTGCACAGTACAATTTAAGCGAACAACCCGAACTAAAACAAATCGCACACGAGTACGGCATAACTACTCTCTTATTATACTCAGGAGAAGTGCTAACAACGCAGCAAGGAGAGCAAAAAATGCAATCTACTCTCGATAGCCATATTGTCTTTAGTCAGGAGCTGGCGAAACAAAGTCTGTGGCCTGCTATAGACCACCAGTTATCTCACTCTCGCATCTTGATAGAAGGGATTGCAAGCCACGAGCACATCGAGATAGCACAACAAGTACGACGACTCTTGCAGAGAGGTCAAGTCTTGCACAATACGGAGAGTCTTTCTAACAAAGACCAGCAAGCTCTTAAACGTGCGTCTATTGTCCAAAAATTTCTTACACAACCTTTCTTTGTAGCTGAGCAATTTACCGACAGACCAGGCGAGTTTGTGCCACTTACACAAACGCTGAGCTATTTCAAAGCTTTGCTATCAGGGCACTATGATGATCTACCTGCTGACGCATTTTACTTCGTAGGCACATTAGAGGAAGCATTGGTACGCGCAGATCGAAAATGATTTTTTCTAGCGTATAGAAAGTAGTAATGGACAATCAAAATGGCTCTGGTACAATGTGCCAGAGCCATTTTGATTGTCCGTTAATACTCTCTTGCAACTGTTTTCGTTTCCATTTCGTAACAGCATTGGAAGGTTACATATATGACGAGGGTAATATGCAAGAAGAGACACTGGACCAAATATCAACAGAGACATCTCCCAATAACACATCTATAACAGCTATCATTATCGCGAACCCTACCTCTGGCAGCTATACACATAACAGGCTTCAAATAGAGGAAACCATTGATTATCTCAAGCAACATGGGTGGCAGGCAGAGTTGTGTTTGACACAGGCGGCGGGTGATGCCCGTAAGTTCGCGCGCGAGGCGGTTGAGCAGCACGTTTCGGTGGTGGTCGCGGTAGGTGGCGATGGCACGATCAACGAGGTTATCCAGGAATTAGCAGGTAGTGATACTGCGCTAGGTGTGTTGCCGAGCGGGACCGTGAACGTGTGGGCGCGTGAGACTGGAATTCCTTTAGATAACAGGGAGGCCCGCGACATATTGCTACATGGGCGAACGCGACGTATCGATCTGGGGCAAATGGAAGACCGCTACTTTCTGCTGATGGCGGGCATTGGCTTCGATGGTGAGGTTACGCGGACGGTTGAGAAAAAATCGGTGAAACGCTTTGGCGTCCTGGGCTACTTCTTTGTTGGCACATGGCTTGGCTTTGGCTATCCCAGCTTTCGCGTTACCGTTCAAATGGGTGAGCGTGTGTTTCGCACCAATGCGATACAGATCGTCATCGGCAACACACAACTTTATGCGGGTGCGATTAAATACACGTGGCAGGCAAAGTGTGATGATGGCTTTCTTGATGTGTGTATTCTGCGCAAACAAAACGCGTTTGGGCGCATCGCCGTTGCAATAGATTTCCTGCTGCGCCGCGAACAACGCCGTAACTGGGTGCAGTACGAAACCTGTAAAGATATCAAAATACGTACTCGCCGCAGTATCGCAATGCAGGTTGATGGTGACTCGGCAGGTGACACAAGACGCCATGATTTTCCGCCTGTGACATTTTGCGTGGCTCCCGATGCACTCAAAGTGATTGTGCCTCATAACTCGCCAGAAGCGTTGTTCTCGAAGCCCTGACGTTGCTTTTACCCTCTCTTTTACGTATCAATAATTAGAAGAAAAGAGAGGACGAGGAAAGCTATGGCACAAGCTATACTACAAAATCAACAGCGCCGTATGTTGCAAGAGGAGCGACGCATTGCCAGCCAACTACAAGCATGTCTCGTTGGCTTCGAGGGTGCGGACGCTCACGCGACAACGCTACGGCGAGTCACAGATGCGCTGGACGACTTGTTTTTGCTCGTTATCGTGGGCGAGTTCAACGCGGGCAAATCGGCCTGTATCAACGCGTTATTACGCAACGAGGTGCTCGAAGAGGGGGTCGTGCCTACGACGCATCAGGTTACGATTGTGCGTTATGGCGAGCAGAATATGCAACATCAGGTCGAGCAAAACATACTGGAGATCGAGAATACTGCCGAGTTTTTGCGCGATATCAGTATCGTCGACACTCCAGGTGTCAATGCTGTCTTGCGCGAACACGAGCGGTTAACGGAAGAGTTTGTGCCACGTAGCGATTTGATTCTCTTTGTGACCTCGGTTGACCGCCCCTTTACGCAGAGCGAGCGTATGTTTATGGAGCGCATTCGCACATGGGGCAAAAAGGTCATTGTGGTTCTCAACAAAATCGACATGTTGCGTACTCCGGTCGCGCTTGAAGAGGTCATGACGTTTGTGCGCGATAACTGCAAAAATCTGCTCGGCTTCCAACCCGAAATCTTTCCGGTTTCGGCCCTGCTAGCACAGCGCGCACTTGCCGCAACAGGCCAGGAAACGCTGCAACTCTGGGAGCAGAGCCGTTTCGGGAAGCTTGAAGAGTACCTGTTTCATACGCTGGACGAGGCCGAACGTATTCGCCTCAAACTACTTAGTCCTCTCGGTGTCATGCAACGCTTGCTTGGCGAGACACGAAGCTCTGTGCAGCAGCGCGCCGAATTGCTGGCGGAGGATGCGCGCACGGTTGGCTCGATTGAAGAGCAGTTGCGACTCTATCGTGAGGATATGGAAATCAATTTCTCGCATCGTTTGAGCGAGATAGAGAATATCATTCTCGATATGCGTGGACGCGGCGACCATTTCTTCGATGAAACGATTCGACTTGGACGCATTGTTGATCTGGTACAGGGCGAACGCTTGCGTGAAGAGTTTGATCGCGACGTGATTGGCGACAGCTCGACACGCATCGACCACGCCGTACAGGACCTGATCGACTGGCTGGTACAAAACGAGCATCGCCTGTGGCAGGACATCATGGAGTATCTGGACCGTCGGCGTCAGGTCAGTGTGCGGCGCGACGATCAAATGATCGGCTCCGTCTCAAGACAATTTGACTACAACCGTCGTACGCTCTTACAGTCGGTAGCACGCGAAGCAGCTAGTGTGGTTCAGACCTACGATCAGCAAGCGGAGGCGATAGAGTTATCGCAAGATATGCGTGCGGCGGTGGCACAGGCCGCGATTGCGGGCGCGGGCGGCATCGGTCTGGGCGCGGCAATTGTGGCCTTTGTTGGTACAGCCGCCGCCGATATAACGGGTGTGCTCGCGGGCATTGTCCTGCTAGGTCTAGGCTTGTACATTATTCCGGCACGTCGTAGACGCGCTAAAGAGGATTTCAACGCCAAAATGGACGAACTACGTTCGCGCTTGCATACGGCGATGCAGGAACAATTCAAGAAAGAACTCAATAATGCTCTCACTCGCGTTCAAGACTCTATAGCACCGTATACCCGCTTTGTACGTGCTGAACAGAAAAAGACTGAGACCATGCAAGAGCAGGTCACGCAACTCGACAACTCGCTTGTCGCACTGAAAAGCGAGATTGAGCAGATGCGGTAAAAACAAGATATCCATGCCACGCATGAAATGCGTGGCATGGATATCTTGTTTTTAATTGTTGAGATTGAATATGAAGTTTACGAGGATAATGGTTAAAGCCGCTATTCCAAACATTGCCATAGCGATGAACGAGCCTACTGAACCGGTCATACCTGTAATAACTCCTCCAATTGGTACGAGCAGAGATAGAGAGACAATCGCGAGAGCAAGCCGTTGGCCTGCTGAGGCATGGTTCTTGCGCTGTCCCTGTGGATAAATTTTGCCCTGTGGTCCCTGCGCCATGCGCTGTGACAGACGTTGTGCGAAGGCATCCATGAAGCCATCATCGTATATTGGAGGAACGCTTTGACCTTGCGGCGGTACATTATACTGCTGATTTTGAGGTGGACCGTCGTACTGCGGACTACCTGTATAGGCTCCGTAGTTTTGCTGCTCTTGCATTGTAGGAGTACATCCTTCCGTCTTTATGTATGTTTTCTGTAAGGGTGTGTATACATAATTTTTTGCTTCAACTGTCCTTATTTACGCTTCGTCGTGTTATAGAGTTGTACAAAATATAT
>CAXTUE010000455.1:0-4281 GCA_964247355.1 uncultured Ktedonobacteraceae bacterium
CTCTACACGTGTACTGGCAAAGCAGTTGGGTCTCTCACGTAGTACTGTCCTCAACGCCTTTCAACTGTTGTTGACAGAAGGCTATTTAGAAGGTGAAGTGGGAAGAGGCACATACGTGACGCGAGACCTACCAGATGAACTACTCCGTGTTTTAGATTTGATACCAGGTACTACTTCCACCCACTCCTCCCAACCATTGTTATCGCGGCAAGGAGACAGCATTCGCTTCATGGGCAATACAAAAGGACTTGAAATGGGGCTTCCAAAAGCCTTCTGGCCTCCGCTCCCAGCACTGAATTTGTTTCCGTTCGAGCTATGGAGTAAGCTGGTGTCGCATTGGTATCGGAAACCTCCTTATGATTTGCTCGTTTATGGAGACCCACTTGGCTATCTTCCATTGCGTGAAGCCATCGCTGATTTCCTCAGTACTGTTCGCGCTGTACAGTGCAACGCAGAACAAGTAATTATTACCGCAGGTTCACAACAGGGAATTGATGTTACAGCACGCTTACTACTTAATCCAGGTGATACTGTTTGGGTCGAAGAACCATGTTATCCGGGTACACGAAGTGCTTTACAGGCAATGGGCGCGCACCTCATTCCCGTTTCAGTGGATGAAGAAGGACTTGACGTATCGATTGGGCGTGCACAGCATGTTGAGGCACGCATGGTCTGTGTCACACCCTCACATCAATATCCATTGGGTGTGACGATGAGTGTAGCACGTCGGCTAGCACTACTAGATTGGGCGAATTCAGCAAATGCATGGATATTGGAAAATGATTACAACAGCCTGTATCGTTATGTTGGTCAGCCATTGCCCGCCCTGCAAGGGCTTGATGCAGCACACCGCGTCATCTATCTAGGGACCTTTAGCAATGTTCTCTTTCCATCATTGCGCCTGGGCTATCTTATCGTTCCACCTGCCCTTGTTAACGTCTTTCGGACGGCACGCGTCCTCATGGACCGTCAACCTCCATCAATTGAACAGGCTGTCTTGGCCGACTTTATCTCACAGGGACACCTGAACCGGCACCTACGACGTATGCGAACAGTTTACGCAGAACGACAAGCCGTCCTGATAGAGGCTGTCAAGCAAGAACTAGAAGGTCTCCTTAACGTTCCAAACACAGAAGCTGGTATGCACGTATTAAGCTGGCTATCAGCAAAGACTGAGAGCAACTCAACCCTATCTCTCGCTAAAGCGCACGGCGTCGATATATCACCACTCTCTACTTACTACATGGAATCATTAAACGCTCAAGCATCTCACGGTCTTCTGCTAGGCTATACAGCTCTCAGTCCTGCTGAAATACGCCTCGGTGTACGACATCTGGCACAAGCATGGAAGAAGTTAAACTGTTGCAACCACTTGGAGCAATAGCTAGATTGCAGAGTATCTGGATAGGCAAATACCTGCTGGGCGAGTATGCGCTTCCCTCAACTCCCGATATGATACGCGACATTCATCTCGAACGTGTCACGATGCGCAAACGTTACGGAAACTCGCCACGTCACACCATGCAGGTAGACTTTGAACCATATGTTATGAGCGTACAACAAGAGATGCGTCGTGGCGCGAAACGTCCAGCAAAGCCGCTTATTGAGCGCGAGACTCACGTAGCGCACGCGTAGCCTCCTCATCAACTTGATAGAGTTCAGGCGGACGCACCAGTTGCTCCTCATTTCCTATGTAATGTATGACCACACCATACTCTCGCTCGATTGCTTCAAGCGAGACATAGCCATTGACAACATCATCAAGGACAAGCACGACTGGCCGTTGGAATGCGTTTCCATAGCCTCCGCCTCCCGGCAGGTTAAGCTGGACACGCGCACCTGCGGCAAGCGGAATCAGTGCCTTTGCTTGCGGATGTGTCGTATTATTTACTATATATTCACCCAACGAACCTTCACTACCACCGTCAAGCCCTGTCGCGGGAAAGCGTGTGCGGTCAACAAGTGCCGATACACCCCACGACGTATCACCGAGATAGCCAAACTCTGTGTACTGGCCTAATCCTCCACGATAGGTACCGGGACCACCCGAATCTGCACGTATCTCGCGACGATACTGAATAAGTGGCGTATCGCTCTCTACTATCTCGGTTGGCACACCCGCCACTCCGCTAGGAAAGCCTGTTGTGTTTAAACCATCCTTCACGGCACGTGCTCCCGTTCCTCCACATTGAAAAAGGCTAAATGTAAAAGGCTCCTGCGTAGTAGGCCGCTTGCCGTGCCATACAGAAATCCAGATCGGATCCGCACCACATGCGAGAAGTTTCCCAGGCATAGCCGGAGCTAATGCCCCAAATATCAATCCAGGCAGAAAATGCCCGATGACATGACGCGATGCAACAGGTGCCGGTTCGACACAGTTGAGAATTGAGCCAGGAGGCGCGGTCACATGCACGGGACGAAATGCACCCTCGTTATGCGGCACCTCTGGACTCACCGCCGCCTTGATCGCGAATGAAGCGTAGGCATGCGTATAGTTCAGCACCACATTGATGCCCCAGGGACTTTGCGGCGATGAGCCAGCAAAGTCAATAAACAGGTCTTCATCTTCGATGGTAACTGCCACCTTGACGCATATCGGTTCGTCAAAGCCATCGCTCCACGACTCGTTTTCGTATCGTCCATTTGGCAGTGCGCGAATCGCTGTTCGCATGGCACGTTCTGAACGCGCAATAATTTCATCTGCCAGAGGATCAATTGAGTCTAACCCAAACTCGCCCATGAAATGTAGTAGTTCTCGTGCGCCAACCGCATTCGAGGATGTCTGGGCATAGAGATCACCAATCGTCTCATTGGGTGTGCGCACGTTGGCTCGGATAATCGTAAATAGCTCGGCATTAGGGGTATCACGCATGAACAACTTCATGATCGGAATACGCAACCCTTCCTCGTAAACCTCGCGCGCTTCTCCTGAGAAGATACGACCCCCAATATCGGGCGTATGACAGGTACTCGCGAAATAGCCAACCACACGCGCATTCTTGAAGACAGGAGTTAGCACGGTCATGTCGTTAATCTGACCAGCCGTCTGCCACGGGTCATTCGTGATCAACACATCCCCAGGCTCCAGCGTTTCAGGCGGGTACGCTTTCAGAAAGTGGCGCACACCCGTCGCCATTGCGTTGATATGTCCAGGTGTACCCGTCAGCGATTGCGCAATCATAAAGCCGCGCGTGTCAAAGACTCCACACGCCAAATCTTGCGACTCACGCACAACCGTACTGAACGCGGTCCGCATCAGCGTGACTTGCTGCTCGTTCACCACAGAGAGCAAGCGGTTCCAGAGCACTTCAAGCGTCACAGGGTCAATCGTTTGACTCATAAATGTTGGCTACCCAATCTTTCGCGTTGTTCTGTTCATGTAGAGGTCCGCCGGATACTCCTACGATTCATCTAGGGGTTCTGCTTACTTGTCTTGAGAACCCTTTGATACTCCCTTAGAAAAGGAGATTGAGACGTTTCAAGGTTTAGCTCAAACCGTTTTCTGCTGCTATCGTGTTGCCCGTGAATTTCCTGAAAGCCAATTTCGCGACATAATTTAATTCCCTCTGGAGTTGAACTAACAGCATACAAATTTCTTACTATACTACCTTGTTTGGCAAAGTTTTCTAAAACTTCTAACCCTCCTCGGATAAGACGAAACCCGTATGCCTCACTTTTAGTGACACCTTTTCGGATTCCAATGTCAAGGAACAAATTATCTATTGGTTTCCCTGGCACGAATGGAAGAATACTTTCTGCGACTCCGCTTATTTGCTGATATGACTCCGACATCAACAGGTCTAATATTCCTTGCTTAAGCGGAGTCAGACCCAAAAAGCCAACAACAATCCCCTCCTTTTTAACAACATAATAGATATAAGGATTCTTGTGATATCGTGCCAAACGCTCTTCGTAACTTGGATTTCTATTCCAGAGACTTACTGTTACATCACAGATGCCTTGAATATCTTCATCCATCGCTCTGCTAAAAGTAGACGTATCTTTTGCATACGTCAGAATGAAAAGCTCATGTTCTCTGACCATCCTGTCGATTTCATCTTGCAGATAGTATCCCTCTTTCTTATTAGGGGGAACAACTCGCGTAATTTTGCCAGTTTCCGCCAAGTGATACAATGTAGAACTGCCTATGCCTAGCTTTTTCATTGCCTGAGTCGCAGTATAAAATCCCTTAGGAGCTTTTCCTGTCTTTGCCACTAGTATACACCTCAATACAATGGGATGATTCACGGGGGCGTCCTCTCTCCTGACACGGGACAGCCT
>CAXTUE010000456.1:0-4260 GCA_964247355.1 uncultured Ktedonobacteraceae bacterium
CATATTTCCCTCTCTTTCTATATAGATTACTATCTAATTAGAAGAATATCTACAAAGATAGCAGATGTCAAGAGGGAGAGTGAAGCAATGGAGGCTATTGCTGTTGCTGAGGCGGTATTTCGGGATACGTGGATTGCGGCTCTTCATAATCCGAGGAAGCGTACGTTGCTTGAGATGAGTCCTCTTGCATATAAGGTGCATTTACTGATGAAGAGGCAGGTGTCGGTACGCTTTGGGGCTGATACCCTTGTTGATACTCCTGATAAGACCGAAGTGTTGATGCTGGCGGTCTCGATGGTGTGTAATGGATAAAAGGTTTTTGCTGTACATCTTGTGGTGGTTGTAGTGGCGGAGACTGAAGTAATCTATTGAGCGGATAGACGTAGATGAAAAAGTAAATGAGCGCACCGACCCAATGTGAAAAGAGGATAAGCAAAAATAACCATCCTCTTTGCGGGCGTGCTTTCGCCCTGCTCATACAGTCGATGAGCATCCAAACCCAGAAGATGGTTCCTACCACCCCTAATAAAGGAGCAAAACTTTCTAGAAGATCAGCGATAATCGACATGATTGGCATCTCTTTCAACGATATTGGCTAGTACCTCTTCTGTATATATACGTATTAAGTCAGGTTAAATCAAATTGAGATGCTAATGAGCCGCCAATAACAACGGTATGTCCGCTTGGTAGCGATGGGTCTGTCGCCGCGCGTTTCAATTTGCGCGGCAACTTCATTTGCACGTGCCGCTTTGTTGCGATAAGTAAACGCGACATCGTAACCACGCCCTGCCAGTGCGAGCGCGGTTGCTGCCCCAATACCACGCGAAGCTCCAGTGACAAGTGCAACGCTCATACTCATTCATCGACTTTCTTGCAGAACAACTTCGCGTCCTTGCTGCGCCGAAGCATAACAGGCATCTATGACGCGTACACGGCGTAAGCCCTCACTACCATTATGCTGTGACCAGTTGCCATCTTGAATAATTTGCACAAAATCCCGCACAACCGTTATATGCCCTTCACCTTTAGGCGTCGGAAGATGGATAGTAGCTGGCACACCCGCGACATCGGTATAAATGTCAAGCGTGTCTTGCCAGTTATAATTTTTTACTTTAATGTCGGCTCCACTCTCAGTACCATAGAGCGTAACGCCGAAGTCATCGCCCGCACTGCTATGCGTAGCCCAGCTAGCTTCGAGCAGCAGCGTTGCGCCATTTGCAAGACGCAGGAACGCCGTTGCGAGGTCCTCCACCTCAAAAGCATTGCCTGAACCAGATTTGCGCGCCTTCGGGTCCACACCCTTGCCACTTTTGCCAAGTTCGGCATAGGTCGACGCGCTCACTGTGAGAATTTCCGGCTCACCCAGCAAATACAGGGCCATATCGAGGGCATGTACGCCGAGGTCAATGAGGGGACCGCCGCCCGCCTTTTCTTTGCTAGAAAACCACGTGCCTGCACCCGGTATACCGCGTCGGCGCATCCAATATGCCTTCGCGTAATAGACATTGCCCAGCTTTCCATCGTCGGCATAGCGTTTGAGCGTCTGCACATCGCCACGGACGCGATGATTGAACACAACCTGTAACACACGGTTCGCTTTCGTGGCGGCGTCGACCATCGCCGCGGCCTCGACGGTTGTACGTGCAAGCGGTTTTTCGCACAGCACATGCATGCCACGCCCAAGTGCTTCGATAGCAATTGGGGCATGTAAATAGTTGGGCACACATACGCTTACAGCATCCAGATCGTCGTGCGAGAGCAGTTCATTATGATAGCGGTAGAGATGTGGAATATTATAGGTCGTCCCCAACATCTGTAGCCTGTCCTCTTCAAGTCCGGCGAGTGCCACAATTTCCACGTTTGGCAGTTGACTATAGCCCTTGAGTGCCATTTCTCCACCGTAACCCAGACCGATAACTCCTACCCGAAGCGAACCCGATTGTTGTTGCATGAAAAAGAAAACTCCTATTTTTGTTCCATCTGTAGGGACCGATGTATCACGTCCTGCTCAGCAATCGCCCGCCAATAAGGACGTGATACATCGGCCCCTACAGGAAATATACGTTTACGGATCGCGCCTTGCCATTAATCCCTGCTGCCATGCATAAACGGCGGCTTGCGTGCGATCCAGCATGTGTAGCTTGCTCAGTATATTGCTGACATGACCTTTAACCGTTTTCTCGCTGATGACGAGCTTCTCAGCAATGGCGGCATTTGAGAGGCCGTCAGCTATAAGACGTAGCACGTCTAGCTCACGGTCACTTAAATCAGTGAAAAGATTCGGCGTATCGCGTCTCGCCCCTCGAATCTCCTGTACGACGCGAGCGGCAACCCGTGGATGCAACACCGATTCGCCTCGTGCCGCCTTGCGTACCGTTTCCGCGAGTTCATCCGGCCCGACATCCTTCAGGACATAGGAAAGCGCACCAGCACGTAGCGCGGGGAAGATATATTCATCTTCGTGATAGGAGGTAAGCACAATGACCTGTGAATGCGGACTGACCTGCTTCACCTGACGCGTCGCCTCCACTCCACCCATACCACTCATCACGAGGTCCATCAACACCACATCAGGCACCAGTTCGCCTGCCATACGTACAGCAGTTTCACCTGAATCGGCCTCGCCTAGCACAAGCAGATCGGGTTGCAGTTCTAAAAATGTGCGTATACCGTTTCTGACAAGAGCATGGTCATCGGTAATGAGTACTGTGATTGCATCAGTCACCGGAATACTCTCTTTCTACACATGAACCGGGCTTACAGAATTACCTGTATGCACACCGAGCTTTTTACAATACGCAATAACGCTTGTACCTTTACCTGGACTACTTTCTAGTCGCACATCGCCGTCGAGTGCTTTCATACGCTCTTGCATCGAGTGCAAACCAACACCTTGCGTATTGCGGTGCGTCGTATCAAAGCCCTGTCCATTATCCTCAATCGTAAGCGTGACGATATCGCCGCTCACACTCAAGTTCACTTGCACAAGCGTCGCCTGACTATGGCGCGCTACGTTCGAGAGTGCTTCCTGGGCCACCCGGAAAAGGGCCTCTTCGACGACGAGCGGCAACGTCTGCTGTCCCTCGATCTGCAGTTTCGCGATCATGCCCGTTTGTTGCATCCATTGTGCAAGAAACTCACGCAGGGCCTCTACCAGACCTTTGCCTTCGAGCGCGACGGGCCGCAACTCTTTAATCAACGTGGTAAGTTCTTGTTGTGCTTTATGTACAAGCATTTCCGTTTCATCTAAACGCTTTTTGGCTGCTACAACATCACGTCCGAGCAACACCTTTACCGCCCCAACTTGCATCGAGATCGCGAAAATTTGTTGCTTGACGCTATCATGCAGGTCGCGCGCCAGCCGGTTGCGCTCTTCAAGCGTGGCCAGTTGCTGGCGCGTCTCGATCAAGTTTTGCAATTGCTCGGCCATTGTGTTGAAACGCCGCGTCATCTGCCCAAGCTCATCTCCTGATGTATCTTTCGCAACAACCGAAAAGTCGCCCTGACTCCATGTGTCCGCCACCTGCGAAAGTCTTTTGAGGCGTCGCGTCAAACCACGCGAGACAGCAAAACCAAAGATGGCACCCGGAATAGCAGCAAACAGAGTAAGAGGAAACAGCGTTCTGAGCATAAATGGCAAGATAGACAGATATATCTGCCATGCATTGGGAAGGATACGACGCTCTAGCAACGCGCCATGTATCTGTCCATCCTCACCAATAATAGGCGCAACCGCCGTTCCTATCATATCAGATGTGCGATGAGAAAGCTCATTTGAGCCAGACTTTCGGGAAAGTGCCGATTGCAAGTTTGTTTTATCTTGTGCCGAAAGTTGTGTTTGTAGTGCTTCATCAGAGGTTGTGGCCTGAGTACCGATGGAGGCAATGACATGGCCCTGTGCATCAACGATAGTGAGGAAAAGTGAGGGTGAATTAAAAATTGGATTGTTAGTCGCCGTCTCTAGTCCACGCAAAAATGCTGTCAGCGAGGCGGCATTTGGCTTGCCCTGTGAAAAGTACGGTGCCGCCTGTTGCGCTTGACTATTGACACTGGTCCCAAGAAGCTGCGTTTCGTTCGAGCCGATATACACAAACGCGATTGATAGGAAGATCATCTCGATGACAAAGATGGTCGCCACCGTAATCAGGGTGTAGTAGAAAGTCAGCTTCCATTGCAAACGCCGAAACGGAGAAACAATACGTTGTATAGCCATAATCTTTTCCTGATTCTCAGTGGATACATATACCATCAGTATAACAT
>CAXTUE010000457.1:0-3678 GCA_964247355.1 uncultured Ktedonobacteraceae bacterium
ATTGCATCTTTCTTAGGAGATGTGTTGGGTAGGGACCGCATTCATCACGTCCGTCCTGGCCTCTCTCATCACGCAACGGATGCGATACTGATGCACCAACGGACGTGATGAATGCGGTCCCTACAAGAGGTGCATGCACAGAGGGTCTCTTGTGTAAACCAAAAAGCCTTGTCTGCCTCAACACCTGTCTTGTATTTCCACCTCTACTATGATAGAATCATACAGGGACCTGCTAGCTTTTATATATTTGGTTTAGACGCACGGCACTTATTTTTATTTGGCTTTTGCTCCTCTTGACGGAAAGGGGAGTGAAGATAAATACATTTTACTACTATAGTTTCTAGCTATACTACACGTTTATGTGTAGTCAGGAGGTCCTTTTTACCTTGACAACAGAAAATATTCGACTCGTCCCGCTAGGTGGACTAGGGGAAGTCGGAAAGAATATGATGGTCGTCGAATACGGCGACGATGTACTTGTTGTGGACGCGGGCGTCATGTTTCCCGATGATGAAATGCTCGGTGTCGATCTCGTTATTCCTGATACCAGCTATCTCAATGACAAGAAAAACCGTATACGCGGTATGCTCATCACACATGGTCACGAAGACCATATTGGAGCACTTCCCTACGTTCTACCGATACTCGGTTTTCCTCCCCTCTTTGCCACAAAACTTACACACGGTCTGATTTCAGTCAAACTCAAAGAGCATAAGTTGCTCGAAAAGACCACGATCACGATTGTAGAAGCGGGCCAACATGTACAGGTTGGCAAGTCCGATGTCGAGTTCTTCCGCGTCAACCACAGTATTCCTGATGCAACCGGAGTGGCGATTCATACGCCTGCTGGTACCATCGTGCATACGGGTGACTACAAATTTGACTATACGCCTGTCGATGGCAAACCCGCCGATTTCGGCGCGCTAGCCCGTATCGGCAACGAGGGCGTACTGCTCATGATGGGCGATAGTACACGCGTCGAGTCGGCAGGCTACACACCTTCCGAGCGCGTGATTAACGATTCGTTCGACAAGATTTTCGCCAACGCACCTGGACGCATCATGATCGCGACCTTTTCCTCACTCATCTCGCGTGTGCAGCAGGTTGTCGATGTCGCAACACGCTACGACCGCTTCATCGCGCTTGTCGGGCGCAGTATGGTCAACAATGTGCAGATGGCAATCGAGTTGGGCTACCTGAATGTGCCAAAGGGTATGCTTATTCGCTCCGAGGACATCAACAAGTACGAGCCAGAGCAGGTAGTGATCATCTGTACCGGCAGTCAGGGCGAGCCAACTTCGGCCTTGACGCGTATCGCCAACGATGACCATCGTCAGATACATGTACGTGCGGGCGACACTATTATCCTCTCCGCGACGCCTGTTCCAGGTAACGAGAAATCAGTGAGCCGCACGATCAATAGCCTCTTCCGTCAAGGGGCCGAGGTCTACTATCAGGCTATCTCGAACGTCCACGTTTCAGGTCATGGCGCGCAAGAAGAGCTAAAGCTTATGCTCAGCTTGCTGCGCCCGAAGTTCTTCATTCCTGTGCATGGCGAATACCGGCAGCTAATTCTGCACGCGAAACTAGCTTTCGCAATGGGTATTCCAGAGGACCACATCGTGGTAGCCGAAGATGGTGATATCATCGAGGTCTCGAACGAGGCAATTAAGATGGTCAACCACGTGGCAAACGGCAATGTCTTCGTCGATGGCACAAGCGTCGGCGACGTAGGCCAGGTCGTGCTACGTGACCGCAAAGTGCTATCGCAGGATGGTATTCTGATGGCGATCCTCACCGTTGATAAAGAAACAGGTCAATTAATTGGCTCGCCCGATATCATCTCACGCGGCTTTGTCTATATGCGTGACGCGGAGGAATTGCTTGAGAATGCAAAGGGACGTGTCACCGATTCGCTCATTGGTCTCAATGGTCATTCGTCCGATTGGGCCTATATCAAGGACAAAATCAAGCACACACTGAGCGACTTCTTGTATGAGAAGACGCGCCGTCGTCCCATGGTGCTGCCAATCGTGGTAGAGGTGTAATACAACAATGCCAAAACGGTCATTCCATGTGGAATGACCGTTTTGGCATTGTTGTATATGCATACTGGTCAAACATTGTAAGCTAACAACCGCGAACGGAGCGCATTCGTCAAATCCATAAGGTGAGCAGCAGATTGACGCATGTCGCTCATATGGGCATTGATGTCGTGCGTCATATGGCGAATCTCACCTACAGCATGCACTACGAAGCGTGACCCTTGCGCCTGCGTGTCTGCCGTTGCACTGATGTTTTGTACAAGGCTGGCCATGCGCGTGGTCACGTTATCAATGGCATCCAGCGTGAGACCTGTTTGCACCACAAGTTCCGTCTGGTCTACCACTTGCTGCGTGTTTTGCCCAACGCTGTGAGCACTGGCCGCGGTTTCCTGCTGCACGGTCCGAATGTAGCCCCCGATTTTACGCACGGCCTCGGAACAGTTTAGAGAAAGCATTCGTATCTCTTGCGCCACAACAACAAATCCATGTCCCTGCTCACCCGCGCGTGCCGCTTCTATAGCGGCATTTAACGCAAGCAGGTGCATTCGGGTGTTGAGATCGGTGATGGCGTTCAGTGTCTCATTTACCTCTTGTCCACTCTCACTCAAATGCTTCATTGTTCGCTCTGATTGCAACGTCGTCTCGCGTACCTTGCTCATACCATCTATCGCGCGATCAACCACCTCTTGCCCCACACGTGTCGCCTCCGTTGCTTCAGTTGCCATCTGCTCCAGAAGCGCGGCACTATCCGAAACCTGGTGAATGACGGTCGCGAATGCGTCGATACCATGTGCGATACGCGTCACCTGCTGCTCTTGTTGTTGCGTATCGTGTACCAGTAGTTCCGATGATTGCTGTGCCTTCCGCATGTGCTCATCAACGGCCTGCACAACCTGTTGTGTGCTTTTCAAAATACCGCTCATCTCCTGCATGATGCCGTTTATTACCTCGCCAATAGGTTGCAGCTTCTTGTGCGACGTACGTACCTGCACACTCACATTCCCATTGCGTATGCGCTCCATATCCTCGCGTAGTTCCGCAATGCCCTGCTCAAGCGCGACCCGCTCACGTTCGTGCTCTTGAAAGATACGTGCGTTATCAATAGCTGTTGCCGCCTGTTGCGCGAAAAGTTCGATAACTTCGATATCTTCAGTACTAGGAATCTTGCCATTTTCGGGATTGTCCAGCGAGAGAAAGCCGAGTTGTTTTTGCACTCTCAAGCTTATCAAGGGAATTATCAGGTTATCTTCTGGATGCCATGTATCATTCGTTGCATCTCCCGCTACTGAAATATATGGCACAACAACCGTAATACCTGCCATGACATCCTTATATTCGTGCGAGATAAAATAGCTTTGACTAATGCGAAACTCTGGTTGCATTAAGGCATTCATCTGCTCCAGTGTCAAAGGATGCGTACGGAGAAGTTGTTCATTCTCTGGAGACATACCCGCAAATGCGACGGGCCGTGTATACGTGCTTCCTTCATCAATGAGGCATACGACAAGTGTCCCAAAACCCGTACACGAACTCGTTGAAGCAGCTATGTTGCTCAGTACCTCATTTAACCCGATATCGGCTCGCAGGAGATTGCTCAGACGTAGCACCTCCTTGATTTGCTGCGCCCGTGGAG
>CAXTUE010000457.1:3688-4259 GCA_964247355.1 uncultured Ktedonobacteraceae bacterium
TCTGGAATTGCGGTGGATGCAGTGGATGTAGCGGTCGCTGTATGCCCATTCGATTGTGACGATTGCAGGCGAATACGTAGCGGAATCTGTTTGCGTTGCACACGTTGCTCTTGCATGAGTTACTCCAATAGGGGCTTCTGCTCTTTGAGATACACCGGTCCCTACATCCAAACGATACTAGACCCACAATACAATAGATACGTTTCTATATACCTATTTAAGATAACACAAGTTACCTCTTGTATGTATAAGAAAGTAGTACTTTTTGGGGTATCGAATTGTTAGCATTAACAACAACAATTAGTTTTAGTGGCGCATCGCTATGACATATGGCTCATAATAGGCCCGCAACGAACGCGAGATACGACCAGCGATAAATGTGCCCTCCGGTTGATGCTCTTCACGCTCGATATGGCCACGTCGATGAAACAGCTCGACCAGTTCACCCTTTGTAAAGGGAAGCACAACCCGTACCGTGTCCATACTCTCCGCCAGCACCTGCGCGATTTTTTCGCAGAGCGCGCTTAACCCTCCGCCTTGCAACGCTGATACCGGCACAGCGTCCGGATAG
>CAXTUE010000458.1:0-3758 GCA_964247355.1 uncultured Ktedonobacteraceae bacterium
AGGCGCGACTGCTATAGTCACCAATATCAGGCGGTTGTAGCGTGTAGATCTATGTATACCACTCATAATTTATAAAACTCATATAAAAGCTGTACAGGTTAAGGTAGCCCGGATGACGGTTGTTACGCGCAAGATCAGCCTTAATATGGCGTGTTATAACGCGCCAGCCACGAATGCGCCATGGGAGATCGAGCCAGACAATCGTGTCTGCCGTGCGTAACAATTCATCTATCCATAGAATAAAACCACCCTCAGTAACCCATGCAGGTTGTGCTGCAATCTCTTTGAGCATTGCCAGCCGTACATCGAGAGGACGCGGTGCTCCAAATCCACCTTCATACCCCACCTCATCAAGATCATAAAATGGCATGCTCAGGCGTGTGCCAATCTTGCGCGCAAGTGTTGTCTTGCCGCTGCCTGTGCTTCCTATGATATGAATACGTTGCATGAAATATTTTTCCTTTAAGCCTTGTAGGGACCGATTTATCACGTCCGCGGTGGCATCTCACCCATCAAAACGGACGTGATGAATGCGGTCCCTACGGGAGGATTATTTTGTGAAACACTATTATTGCGTCCGTTTGCCGGTGTGAGAGGTCAGAAACGGACGTGATGAATGCGGTCCCTACAGAAATTTCTCCACTATTTTTTCAGCCTCTTGTGTCATTATATGCATATCGCCCCCATCAATCCACACGATGCGTTTATCGCGGCGAAACCATGTGAGCTGTCGGCGCGTGAAGTCGTGAATGGCGTATTTCAGACGCTCGACCATCTGCTCCTCGCTGGTGAATTCGCCACGTAGCCAACGATCAATAAAGCGGTACTCAAGCCCCAACGCCTCCATACGTTCATGGCTGGTGCCTGCGTCGAGTAAACTTTGCACTTCTTGCACCATGCCCTGCTGCATGCGCTCATCAACGCGCGCATCAATACGCTGGTACAAAACTTCTCTCGGCCATTGTATACCTAGCAATAGACTGCGATAGAGTGGGTGCGCGATCCCTCGTTGTTCTGAAAAAGGTCGACCTGTGATGATGCATACCTCTAATGCGCGAATGACGCGCCTCGGATTGTTGCGATCAATCGTGGTGAAGCTTTGTGGATCACGTTGCTGAAGCTCTTTTACAAGCTCAGGTAAAGGGCGTTGTTCTAACTCAGCCCGTAGTACCGGCTGTGGCGCGACCTGTGGCATGTCAAGATTATCAACCACCGTCTGTATATAATGAGGCGAGCCACCAACCAGAAAAGGTTGATGCCGCCGTGCCAGGATCGCGTCAATCGCGACAAACGCGGCATGCTGAAACTGCGATACTGTGTAGATTTCGTTGACTTCGACTCTATCCAGCAGGTGATGTGGCACCATCGCTCGCTCTTCTGCCGTAACCTTCGCGGTGCCAATATCAAGACCTTGATATACTTGACGTGAATCGGCGGAGACGATTTCACCAGAAAACCGTTGTGCTAGTGCGATACCCAACGCGCTTTTGCCTGAAGCCGTGGGACCAAGTACAACAATAAGAGGTGGCTTGTTCTCGATCATGGCGTTTTTTGTTGTCCATGTCGCAGCAGTTGATCGACGCGCAGTACCAATCCCACGCCTACTGCGATGCCCAGTAGAATGCCAAAAGGAGTAAAGCAACCGAGCGCGAAGCCAGATGTCAAAAAGAAACCCAGTATGCCACCAAGTACAGCCGCCGCCCCTATAGCAAACCTGCGCTGGTGACTCAACGCCCAGCCAGCACCATCCAGGATGTGATCACTCAACTTTGGCGTTGTGCCGAGCGTCGCGCCAAGTGCGGTAATCAGGAGTAGTATCGCGAACTGAAGCTGGGGAGCACTTCTATGCACACCAAGTTGCCAGATAATCTCAACAAGTGCGAGCAAGACAAGGGCACTTCCCATGCCTGTACAGGCGCGGTTAATGAAATCATGGATGGTCCAGTGCTGATTCCAGTAAATGAGCAATGCGCCGAGCGTTGCTGTTGGAACCAGTAATGGAAGGAGCAATATAAACCACGGGCTAGGCGGCAGTGCTGTATGTACCAGAGGAGTGAGCAGTGTATAGGTCAAACTCGCGACCATACACGCAGCGACAAAGGCAAGAACATACTGCATCCATGTCCGTTGTTGTACGCTAGCATGTAAAGGGTCCCAACCCTGCGATGTTGTACTGTTCGTACTTTGCGTTATCGGATTACCGTACTTGATTTTATACTCGGCATCACGCAGCGTAGCAGATTGCGGCAGTCCCGTCTTTTGTGCAATACGCCGGGGTGTTGCGATCTGAACCTGAGCAGCCTGTACCTGCCCCTGCTGTATTGCTGGTCCTTTGCCCGTGATGGGAAGGCCCCCCATTGTGAGCGCGTCTTCGTCCTCATCTTCATCGTTCAGATCGGCTCCAACCGTTTTGCCGCCGCTCCGTCGCCAACTCTCTTGTGCGCCGAGACTGAGCACGTCAACGTCGATCGACACGAGAATATCTATCTCCTCGTCTTCGGGCGAGACCATAATTGTGCCCGTATAGTGTGTCAGGACGGGAAGCTGGGTGCTGTTGATACGCACGTTGACGCGTGTACTCATGCCATCGAACAGTGTCTGGTCTACCACAATCCACGGTTCGGTCGCACGAATAATGCCGCGTACGTGCGTACCCTGGTGTCCCGTAATACTGAAGGTATGTGGAGCTGAAACGCCTGGATACACCTCACCAAAATCAATTGCACGTGGTTGGACTTGCACATTTGAGCGTGGAGCGCGTGAGAACCAGCCACGGCTCGGAACTACCGGCATACTGGGACTGGTGCTTGGTTCCACTTTTCCCGACTGGCCATTAGGGGTGGCAGGTACGACTGGTCGGATGCGGGCATTGGGACCCATCACTGCGCGCAAAAATTGTTCAACCGCTTCCTGGGGATCGTCAACTGTGGTGCGAATTTGACGTGTGGTGCGTGCGAGACTCTCTTCACCAAGTTCACGAAGCCAGGACTCGAATTCGCCCGACGCGAGATAATCGGATGCCTCTTCGGGATGGCGCGCGCTCAGGTTCGCGAGTTCCTGTGGTGTCGTTGCCTGATCGCCG
The DNA here is from genome assembly GCA_964247355.1 of uncultured Ktedonobacteraceae bacterium. GTDB lineage: Bacteria > Chloroflexota > Ktedonobacteria > Ktedonobacterales > Ktedonobacteraceae > JBBQVS01. The sequence continues at coordinate 3,083 of CAXTUE010000458.1, forward strand.
TTGTCGAATACGAAGGTACCAACACCGAGTAACGCGCGACGAAATGCTGCGATGTTTTGATAGCGGTCTACAGGCTCCAGAGCGGTCGCCTTTTCGAGGGCACGGGCCACGGTGGGCGAGATACGCGAATTGACGCTACGTACATCCTTCAGTCCAAAGCCTGTTTCCGAAAGCGTGTTTGTGAGCAACTGGAAGAGCGTCATTGCCAGCGAATAGATATCGGCGCGCTCGTCCGTTTGCGCCTTGCCATATTGTTCGGGTGGGGCAAAGCCGGGTGTGCCGAGCAGTTGTGTGTCTTGTGCGCTCGTTGGGCGAAAGAAGCGGGCGATACCGAAGTCAATCAATTTAATGCGACCGGTGCGCATCAGCATAATATTGCCAGGCTTCATGTCGCGGAAAATAATTGACGGGTTTTGATTATGTAAATATTCTAATACATCGCAGAGTTGACGCGCCCAGCCGAGCACACGGCGCTCTGGAAAAGGGCCGCCATTGCGCTCCAGTAAATCTTCGAGTGTAGAGCCATCCACATACTCCATGACCATAAAGTAACGCTGGCCCTCGGTAAAAAAGCCAGTGAAGGATGGGAGATTTGGATGGTTCAGGCCCCAGAGCATTTTTGCTTCATCTTTGAAGTTCTGGATAGCCTGTTGCCGCTCTTCGGGCGGCACCATTT
>CAXTUE010000458.1:3781-4248 GCA_964247355.1 uncultured Ktedonobacteraceae bacterium
CAGATAGTTTGTCGCTTCAGGTCGCGCGCTTTGTAGACTGCGCCCATACCGCCCTGTCCAACCGTGCCCATGAGCATATAGCGTTTGTGGAGCAGGGTGCGACCGAGATGCCCCGTCTGTGTGTTCGGTTGCCCACTTTGCTGACTGATGACGACCCCCCAAATATCTCTTCTATAGTTAGTATAGAGTGTGTATGCGCGCATTCCAGTATAACATACGGCCTATAGTACATACTACCTATATTGGAACTGCCGTTCATATACGCTTTTGCTACCAGCAAGCTACATAGTTGCTCAGGTAAGCACAAGAAACAAAGTACCGCTCTCTACTGTATAGACGCAAAATGCCCTATGTTCTATAAAACGCGGAAGTAGCTGGTTACTAGCATAAAATTGTATTAGAGAAGCTTTCTCTCCGCCTTGTAATTTATTACGTTTAGAGGGGTGTTTAAGTGGCAAGATTGGCGG
>CAXTUE010000459.1:0-3180 GCA_964247355.1 uncultured Ktedonobacteraceae bacterium
TAAAGTATTTACTTTTTAAAGTATAGTCAGCTTAACCAGGGAACCCACAAGGGGAAAATGCCCCTAGCATATACGAAACTTCGTATATGCTAGGGGCATTTTTGGGTGCCCTGGTCTTCATCTACACAGATAGAACAAAAGGAGTATTTTCCATGCCACAGGCAACGATTGGTGTGATTGGTGGAAGCGGACTCTACCGTATGGAGGGCATGACCGATGTTGAGGAGGTTAGAGTGCAGACGCCGTTCGGCGACCCCAGCGATGCCATCGCGATTGGCAAGGTGAACGGTGTCTCTATGGCTTTCTTACCGCGTCATGGGCGAGGGCATCGCATTAGCCCAACCGAAATTCCCGTTCGCGCAAACCTCTACGCTCTGAAAAGTCTTGGCGTTGAATACGTTATCTCCGTCAGTGCCGTTGGCAGCTTGCGCGAATCCCTCGCCCCACGCGATCTAGTTATTCCCAATCAACTCTTCGACCGTACCAAAAGCCGTGTCAACAGCTTTTTTGAAGGCGGACTTGTCGTGCATTGCACCTTTGCCGAGCCATTCTGTCCGACGCTTAGCAGACTGCTCTACGATGCTGCAAGCAATCTCGGAGACGTAAAAGTTCACGAGGGGGGTAGCCTTGTTGTGATGGAGGGACCGCTTTTCTCAACGAAAGCCGAGTCGAATGCCTATCGTCAGTGGGGCATGGATATTATCGGGATGACCGCACTGCCAGAGGCAAAGCTGGCACGTGAGGCCGAGCTGTGCTACGCTACCATTGCCTGCGTCACCGATTACGACTGCTGGCGTGAGTCCGAGGAGTCCGTAAACGTCGAAATGGTGGTAAGCAATCTTGGCGCGAATATTGCTAACGCGCAGCGTATTCTACAGAGCGTCGCGCATTCCATTCCATCAGACCGTTCTAGTGCAACATGTGGCTGCGCAAGTGCTTTAGCCACGTCGATTATTACTGACCCAAATACCGTTCCGACTGCGGTAAAAGAAAAGTACAGTTTGCTGATTGGCAAATATATACGTTGACAAGTGCTCTAAAAAAGAGTAATATAGTCCCGTCCTACCAAAGCAATATTCCGGTGGGACGGACCGATTTTCTTCCGGCCCTGGCGGTCGGCGTAATTGGGTCCTGCGCGGCAGATGTCTGTGAACCCCGCTAGGTCCGTGAGGAAGCAACGGTAAGTGGACCTCTCTGGGTGCCGCAGGGGTGCCTGATTACGCTGATCGCCAGGGCCGGGCGAAAATCGGTTTTCTCTGTCTTTTATTCCTTATTTATTTATCAGTATAGAGTTCCTCTTAACTTCGAGATTTCTAAATGCGGCCCGTCATGAGGACACGCAGGCGGGAGTTAATACACAATGGCCTCACAATCGCTTTACCGCAAATGGCGCTCACAGACCTTCTCTGATCTCGTCGGTCAGCAGTCTATCGTCGACACACTCAAGAATCAACTTGCCAGTGGCAAACTCAGCCATGCCTACCTGTTCACAGGGCCAAGAGGTACCGGCAAGACGAGTACTGCCCGTCTCCTCGCCAAGACACTCAACTGCACAAACCGCAAAAACGGCGAACCGTGTAATGAGTGTGAGCAGTGCCGAGAGATTACTAATGGCAACTCATTCAACGTGATCGAGATTGATGCCGCCTCCAATCGCGGTATCGACAGCATCCGCGAGTTGCGTGAAAAGGTCATGGTGCGTCCTGCGGAGGGCAAGTATAAAATCTATATCCTCGACGAAGCTCATATGCTCACTACCGAGGCATTTAACGCCCTGCTCAAAACACTGGAAGAGCCGCCTGAACACGCTATCTTTGTCATGGCGACCACCGATGTTCATAAGATGCTGCCAAGCGTCCTTTCGCGCTGCCAACGCTTCGACTTCAAACGCATCACCACACGTCAAATTGTAAAACATCTTACCTTCGTAGCAGAACAAGAACAGGTTAACCTTGAGCAAAGTGCAGCCGAACTTATCGCACGTGCCGCTGCCGGTGGTATGCGCGATGCCTTGAGCCTGCTCGATCAAGCGATTGCCTACTCTGGACAGGATATTAGCCTGGCAAAAGTGCAGACCATGCTCGGAGTAGCGGACCCACGCGCCATACAGAAGTTCGTTACCCATATCGCGCAGCTTGATAGTGCTGCGGGTTTACATCTTATTCACGAACTCGCGGAAGCCGGAGCCGACCTACGCCAGATTAATGCGCAAGTCGCCGAATATCTACGCGCCATGATGCTGAACAAGGCAGGAGCGAATATCGCGGAAATTCTTGATAGCACCGAGGATGAGGTACGCGAGATCACACAGACCGCGCAGCTTTTCGGCCTGGAAGAGCTAACGGAACATGCACGTATTTTTGCCCAGAATGAGTTGATGCAAAAGAATCAAGGCACACCACAACTCGGTCTGGAACTCGCGTTACTTACCTGTATTGAGCGTCATCGTACCGCGCAAACAGGACAAACTCAAATACTTCCTGTATCACAAACACAAGCACCAGTACGGACACAACCGTCACTGCCATCGCAAGAGCACCAACGTCCCACAGGAGCAATCGCCTCTCCACAGCCAGAACCAGTTGTTCGTAAGGTCGAAGAAGCAGTGCCTCCTACCGTCATAAAACAACCGGAGCCGCCAACTATAAACGTGTCTGCTGGTGACGAGTTGCCGGATTGGGATGACGTTGCTTCCTTTGATGATAGTGAGGAGGAAGAGATTATTGCACCACAAAGCCGTCCAATGCTCTCACTTGTACCATCACAAGAAAAGCAGCAAGAACCTGTTGCTGAGGAACCAGTAGCGCAGGGTGACGACCTTCCTATTCTCACCGTCGCCGAAATTAAGGAGAAGTGGGAACTGATTAAGCGACGCATTAAAACGAAAAAAGATGGCTCAATGATCGCTGCCGTACTGAATGACTATACCATCGTAGCCGTCGAGGGTACGCGTACTCTGCCCATTATTGTGCTCAAAGCTTCGGCTAAATTCCATTACGATACATTGCAAAAAGACGAGCGTCGCAAATCTATCGAGTGGGCACTCAAGATTGAACTTGGGCAAGAGTGTCAGGTTCGCTTACTTCCACCAGGGCAACTTCCTGGTACGTCGGGACAACCTGCCCCACTACCACCATACAATAGTGGGGGAAGAGCCGCCAATTCAGGTATTCTAACACC
>CAXTUE010000459.1:3190-4243 GCA_964247355.1 uncultured Ktedonobacteraceae bacterium
CAAAGCAGTCTGCATATCGTGAACGTCCAACTGCTCCCACACCGACAACTCCTCTGGAGCCAAAACCAATACGTGAGCAGAGCAACGCCCAGGAGCCTACAAACGTGGTGCAAGAAACTTCTCCTGCTTCACCACTTGCCAGAATGCATATTGTGAGAGAGAATACTACTAGTGATGCATCGGCAGGTAACACGATATCTGTGCCTGAAGAAGCGTCTCCTGAAACACGGCTCGAGGTTCTCGAAAAGAAGGCCAAAGCTGATCCCGTAGTGCAAGAAGTCATGCGAATGTTTAAAGCAAACCTGAAAGAAGTTACACCTAAACACCAATAAAAAGGAGTTTTCTCTTATGAACATGCGTGAAATTCAAAAAATGCAGCAAAAACTCGTCAAAATGCAAGAAGAGCTAGAGGCATCGAAATTTGTTGGTACTGCAGGCGGTGGTGCTGTCACTATTACCATGACCGGCAAATTTGAGATAACCGATGTGAAGATCGACCCCGAAGCGTTTAGCGCGGACGAAATCGTCGAACTCGAAGCAATGGTACGAGCCGCCGCTAAAGACGCTTTCGACAAGGCTAACGATGCACAGCAAAAAATGGCAAACAATGTCACGGGTGGCGTGAAGATTCCAGGACTCTTCTAATCCATGAGCGACATCGCACCACCAGTGGCGGCACTGGTCGAAGAATTTTCAAAGCTCCCTGGCATCGGCGTAAAAACGGCGCAGCGCCTGACGTTCTTTGTGCTGCGTAGCCCAAACGATCAGGCACGTCGTCTCGCCGAGGCCATTATGCGCGTCAAAGAAAGCATCATTTATTGCTCGCGCTGCTTCAACATCACTGAAACCGATCCCTGTGCCATTTGTAGCAATCCAACACGCGATCAAAGCATTATCTGCGTCGTTGAGGAGCCTCTCGATCTTATCGCGCTCGATAAAACGGGAGTCTACAAAGGTCTCTATCACGTGCTACACGGCAGAATTTCGCCGATGGATGGCATCGGTGTAAAAGACTTGCGTATCAACGAACTTGTGCGTCGTGTGGAGCATAAC
>CAXTUE010000460.1:0-4239 GCA_964247355.1 uncultured Ktedonobacteraceae bacterium
GTATAGTAGTGTAAGGATTAAGTATAAAAGTTATATAACATACATACAAATGGACAAGAGATGCAATCGGTACAAGAACTACAAAAAGCGCAAATAATACTTCCTGTTGGTTCTGTTGTGCGTAACGTGAATGGAGATCGCTATACGGTAGAGGAATTGTTAGGGAAAGGAGGATCGAGCGCGGTCTACCTTGTGCAGGACAGGCGCAACAAGCAAGATCATTTCGCATTGAAAGAGCTTATCGACCCCGATAAGGCGGCACGGACTCGTTTTGCATTTGAAGCCGAAGTCTTGATGCGCCTCGATCACGAAGCATTACCGCATGTCTACCGAGTATTTGAAAATGAGCGGCTCAAACGAGTCTATATTCTGATGGATTATATCGAGGGGAAAGACCTTGAGGTGCTACGGAAAGAGCAACCCGACGAACGTTTCTCTCTGCAATTTGTGTTAGCGTCGCTCTCTCCTATCGTTGCAGCCCTTAGTTATTTGCATCATCGCGAGCCAGCTATTGTGCATCGGGACATCAAGCCAGGAAATATCGTGGTGCCTGTCAAAGGTGGCGATGCGATGTTGGTTGACTTTGGCATTGCGAAGGAGCAAACAAACGATGGCACGACTACGGTTATTCGTCGTGGTACACCAGGCTATGCTGCGCTAGAGCAGTATGGTGGTGGTACCAACATTCGTACTGATGTCTACGGGTTTGCTGCAACATTATATACGCTGCTTACAGGGACGGTTCCTATAGATGCTCTCACGCGTGCGGGTGGCAACGATCCACTACAACCAGCGCACGAATTGGTGCCGACATTGCCGCTTGGCGTGAGCGAGGCGATTCGTCGCGGCTTGAGTATGGTGCGAGATGATCGCTTCGCAACTATTGATGAGCTGTGGAATGAAGTGAACGCACAAGCAAGAAAGACGAAAACAGTTCCTGTCTATGACAGCGCGACGGGTGCGACAAAGGCCAGTAATACGATAGAAAGTACTGCTCAGAAAAGAAGCATAACGAGCGATCTTGTTGAGGCGAATGATACGACGGATAAGTTGGCTCTCGCCGCACCACGCGTACAAACGCGACGTGCCAGAAAAAATATTACGCCAATGACGCTGACAGAGCAACGGCAGATCGCGCAAAAAGAGAGGCGACGGAATACGACGCTTGCCGTGCTGGGGGTATTTGTTCTTTTGCTTGCGCTAAGTGGTGGTGTTTTCGCGCTTGTTCTGCATGTGCCGCATCCTGTTACGGCAGTTGGGCACACGACTCCGGCAGTTCAACTATCTCCTTCTACCACTCCTACACTCAATCAAGCTCCCTATCCAACGCTAGCGGCTTCATACACAGGCTCTATGCATGATTACCTGAATGATAAATCTGTCAATTCTTCCCTGCAAAACGTGCAACAAAATAAAGGCACGATACAGGGTTCTTGCAACTGTCTTGGCCTGACAGGTTCCTTTACTGGAACGGTTGGAGTTGATGGCAGCATCACATTTAGTATGAAGATGGTGGGTCGAGGGACTGACATGTTGTTCCAGGGTCATATCAAAACAGGTGGCGATATGGCAGGGCAATTTTATATAATAAATGCTGATGGACAACACACGGGCGAATACGGAGATTGGTCGTTCAGATAAAAATGAGTATGTTAACTTTACTGGGAACGGGTACATGTCAAATTGAACATGAACGCCGTGCTTCTAGCGTCCTACTCGAACTTGATGGGACGCATATTCTTTTTGACTGTGGACACGGCATCGTGCAACGTCTTCTGGATGTCGGTGTGCATCCAAATACGCTACAGCATGTCGTGCTTTCGCACTTTCATCCCGATCATGTCTCGGACCTGATTCCACTGCTGCAAGCTGGCGCATGGTCGCGTAAAGACCAACGTCGTACCGATCTGCACATCTATGGCCCAAAGGGAACGCACAAGCTCATCGACGGCTATATCAGCATTTTCGGGCGCAGTGCCTTTGAGCAACCAAGTTATGCACTGGTCATCCATGAAATCACCGGGGAGCACTTCTCTATTGATGCTCATACGTTTGAGTTCGTAAGCTTGCCGCCAGCCGGTAACCACGGCCTGCGCTTTAGCTATAACGATAAAACCTATGCCCTCACTGGCGACTCCTATTTTCATTCCCAGGAAATCAATTTTCTGCAGAATGTCGATCTTGCCGTTATCGACTCAGGCCATATCGAGGACGACGAGATTGTTGCGCTTGCAGTAGCGTCGCAAGCAAAAGTTATTGTTTGCTCACACCTGTATCGGAAACTCGATGCTCATGAGTTGCAAGCACAAGCTGTAACAAACAAATACGAAGGCACAATTATTGTGGGAAGTGATTTGATGATGTTTGTTCTGTAGAAGAATAGCATGCTCCAATTTTGCGCCTTGGCGCAAAATTGGAGCATGCTATTCTTCTACAATCCTCCCATCCTGTATTTGCAGCACACGGTCGGCGGAGGCGACGAATACAGGATCATGCGTTGCGACAAGCATGCCTATTTTTGTATTGTGTGTGATATCGCGCAGGAGTTTGGTAATGTCGCGCCCCGTTAACGAGTCGAGGTTGCCGGTTGGCTCGTCGGCGACGATGAAGCGTGGTTGATGGACGAGTGCACGAGCCAGTGCTACACGCTGCTGTTCGCCTCCTGAAAGTTCCAGGCCGCGATGATGGGCGCGTTTACTCAGTCCAACGTGCTCTAATGCCTCGCGTGCCTGCTTTATGCGTTGTGCTGAGGGCGTACGTGCGAGGCGTAGAGGAATCTCGACGTTCTCCTGCGCTGTGAGCGAGGGGAACAGGTGCGCGTTCTGAAACATAATGCCGATGCTTTCGCGCCGCAGATGTGCGCGTTCGCTCTCGTTCATCTTGCTCAGATCGCGCTCAAGAACTTTTACGATGCCTTGTGTTGGACTATCCAGTCCGACCAGGATATTCAGCAGTGTTGTTTTTCCCGAACCGGAGCGACCGCGCAGGGCGACAAACTCCCCTGGTTGCACTCGTAGTGTGATGCCGCGTAATGCTTGCACAACCCCGGCAGCAGAGCGAAACTCGCGTGTCACCTCTTGCATCTCGGCAATCGTCGAAACCTCTATTTCCGCGACCGATTTCATGCTCGTCCTTCTCTCTGTCCTTCATAAGCACTCTTGCCATTCGTCTCATCAGTAATCGGCCATAATTCTACATGATCGCCCGCTATGCGTACCTCGGCGCGTCCGTTAAACGCGATGTTCTCAATCGCCTCTTTGGGCAATTGCAGACGACCCGCACGGTCGATCAAAATAGATTCGCGATGCGTCTCGCTTGAGAGGCCAATGACAGCACTGGCAGAGAGGACGTTGGGATTGACTGTTTCTGCCGCATGCTCACGCCGTATCGTCTCCGTACTGGTGCGCCCATCGCGAATGGCAATCGTGCGGTCAACTTCGGCGGCGATGGCTGGATCATGCGTAACCGTGATGATGGTCAAACCCAAGCGACGATTCAGGTCGCGCATAAGATGAAGCACCTCACTCGCCGTCGCTGAATCGAGTTCGCCGGTCGGTTCGTCGGCAAGCAAGACCTTTGGTTCGTTTGCCAGTGCCACGGCGATGGCGGCGCGCTGCTGCTCACCACCGGAGAGTTGAAAGGGACGCTTCTTGCCCATCGCGCCCAGTCCCACCAGTTCGAGCAGTTCTTGCGCGCGTTCACCGCGCTTCTTTGTCCCAACACCGCTTAGCATCTGCGGTAGTTCGACATTCGCGGCGGCACTCAGCTCCGGCAAGAGGTTGCGCCCACTCTGTTGCCATACCTGACCGACGATAAAGCGGCGGTAATTAACGCGCTGTCCCTGCCCTAAGCGCGTCAAATCGTTGCCATCCACAACGCAACTGCCCGCGCTCGGCACGTCCAATCCACTTAGAATATTGAGCAGTGTGCTTTTGCCTGAACCAGAGGCACCGACAATTGAAATCATCTCGCCAGGCATCACTTCCAGGTCTAACCCCTGTAAGGCCACAACTTCGAGATCGGCAACCTTATAAATTTTAACGAGATTATCACACACCACAAGAGGTCCCGCCATAAAGACTCCTTAATCCTTTGAACAGCATCGATTGCCGCAAAGGTGTAATAGAATGAGAACTCTACATTTGTTACGTCGCCGATGCTCTACATACGGCAATACGTGTCTATAATCTCACGGAAGAGAACTTTAAGTAATAAGCCAACGGACGCCCACAAGGGGAC
>CAXTUE010000461.1:0-4228 GCA_964247355.1 uncultured Ktedonobacteraceae bacterium
ACAGAATGGATTAAACCGTTCTCTGACTCAGAGAACGGTTTAATCCATTCTGTTTACTTCATCTGCTCCGATGTTAGCCCGAATTTGCGCTGCCTACCTTTTAAGATATTTAGTGCCTGTTGCAGGTCCTCGTGCCCGAAGTCGGGCCAGAGCGTAGGTGTGGCGTAGTACTCGCTGTAGGCGGATTGCCAGAGCAAGAAGTTGCTGACGCGCATCTCACCCGCCGTACGAATGACCATATCGGGGTCGGGCAGGTCACGCGTGTAGAGATATGATGCGATCAGTTCCTCGGTGATGCTGTCGGGATGTTTGCCGTCGGCGACAATCTGGCGGATGGCATCGACGAGTTCGGCACGGCCACCGTAGTTGAAGCAGACATTCAGGCCGATATGCGTGTTGTTGCGCGTCAGTTCCTCGGAGTCGCGCACGGCCTTTTGAATGTCTGCCGAGAGGTCATAGAGACGACCAAGATGGCGCAGACGCACTCCATCGCGGTGCAATTTGTCCAGGTCCGAGCGAATGGTCTCCCAAAAGAGACGCATGAGACCATCTACCTCAGCGCGTGGTCGCCCCCAGTTCTCAGTTGAAAAGGCGTAGACGCTAAGCATCTCAATATTCTCATCGGCAGCACACTCTACGACGCGACGCAACGCTGTTACTCCTGCCTTGTGTCCTGCAAGGCGAGGAAGATGGCGTTTTGTGGCCCATCGTCCATTGCCATCCATGATTATGGCAAGGTGGCGTACGCGCTGACTGGCTTGCTCTGTTGCGACAGGTTGTGACTGCGACGCAACGTTCTCTTTTCGGGAAGAAAAGAGATTGTTTATCTTAGCCAAGTGTTAGACCTCCATGAGTTCCTGTTCCTTACTTTTGCCGACCTTATCCATCTCGTCGATGAAGCGGTCGGTGAGCTTTTGCAGCTTATCGGTGCTGCGCTTTAGCTCGTCTTCGGAAACTTCTTTCTTCTTTTCACGATCACGAAGTTTATCCTGAACATCGCGTCGAACGTTGCGTACCGCGACCTTGTGCTCGTCCAGCTTCTTGTGGAGCGTCTTCGCCATATCGCGTCTACGCTCCTCGCTCATCGGCGGAATGTTCAGGCGAATGACCTGTCCATCGTTGTTCGGGTTGATGCCCAGGTCCGACTTTTGAATTGCCTTTTCGATGTCGGCAATCATCTTGCGGTCGTAGGGCTGAATGACGACCTGACGTGCATCTGGAACCGACACCGTTGCAACCTGAATAATGGGTGTTGGTGTGCCATAATAATCAACCTGTATACGATCAACCAATGCTGAACTGGCCCGACCCGTGCGAATGGCTGTCAGGTCCTGTTTCAGAGCATCAATAGCCTTCTGCATACGCCGTTCGGCATCGCTAAATAAATCATCTGTTGGCATATTTCAAAACTCCCTTTTTCTACGAGTATACTACTTCCAGGTAGCACTCTAAAAATGGGACGTGAGAACACGGGTGGTGCGTATATCTTAATCTTGCGGCACCACTATACAAAATCTTTCACGTCACGAACGAGTGTACCACACTTTTCGCCGCGCATAATAGTTTCTAATGCGCCATCTTGATGCAAGTTGAACACGATAATCGGCATATGATTATCTTTACATAAGGAAAGTGCGGTACTATCCATCACTCGCAGTCCCATGTTCAAGGCTTGCATATAACTGATTTCTTCAAACTTTTTCGCGTTCCGGTTTCGTCTCGGATCGTCATCATAAATACCGTCAACGTTTGTCGCCTTCAACAGCACTTGTGTATTCAACTCGACGGAACGTAGAGCCGCAGCCGTATCTGTTGTAAAGAATGGGTTGCCACTACCAGCAGCGAGAATGACGATACGTTCTTTTTCCAGATGACGTATCGCCCTACGCCGAATAAAGGGTTCCGCGACTGGAGGCATCTCGATAGCTGTTTGAACACGTGTCGCGATACCTAGTTTTTCGAGTGCATCCTGCATGACAAGCGAATTCATGACAGTTGCCAGCATTCCGACATAATCGGCGGTAGAGCGGTCAATGCCAGTGGCAGCAGCATCAGCACCACGCCACATGTTGCCACCACCAATCACCATCGCGACCTCAACGCCCAGATCGTAGACACGCTTGACCTCGCCAGCGATACGCCGCACTGTCTCAGCATCTATGCCAAACCCTTGAGGCCCAAGTGCTTCACCGCTCAACTTGAGCAGGATGCGTTTGTATGCAAGCTCCATACTACTCGCCCAGTTTGAAGCGGCTGAAGCGGCGGAGCACGATGTTCTCACCCGTCTCAGCAATAGCCTTACGCACAAGCTCGCCAACCGTGACGGACTCGTCCTTGACCCACGGCTGCATCATCAGCACGTCGGTTCCAAGTTCCTTCTTCAGTTTGCCGTTCAAAAACTCCTCGCGGCGGGCCTCTGGCACACGCTCAATCGACGGGTCCTCAAGAATCTTCTTGCGCGCCTCTTCTAATGTCTCGGCGGGTACGTCTTCGTAGTTGACATATTTGGGAGCAACGCCCGCGATTTGCAGCGCGAGTTCGCTTGCAAGCTTGCGGAAGCCTTCACTACGGGCTACAAAGTCAGTGCTGCAATTGAGTTCGAGCAAGACGCCAACACTGTGGTTGTGATGCACGTAGGAGAACACGCCCCCCTCTTTTGTCTCACGACCAGCCGTGACCATCTTCTCAGCCTTCTTGTCTCTTCGAGTTTCAAGATATTTTACTGCCTCTGCACGTGTGCTCGATTGCACAAGGGCAGTTCTACAGTCGGCAAATGTCGCACCGGTCTCCTCACGTAAGCTTTTTACGTCCGCAGGAGTGTATTCCATGATAGTCATTCTCCTCATTCTTGTTGTGTATGATACTCAGAACATAGGAACAGTACAACGACTCCTGTCCATCTTTTTTGCGTTCTGAGTGCTTGACAAGTGTATCTATTCGTGTTTTCACGCTATATTGTTACAGTAAGAAGCGGGAGGCGGAGGCAAGTGCCTCGTAACCTCCCGCCAGACAAGGTATGTATCTTAGAGAGCCTCTCTTGTCGCCAATTCTGGTTCGTTTGAAGTCGGACTTACAGCAGGAGTCACTTCAGGTGCAGTGGTGATAGGAGCGGTTTCAGGTGATGTTTGCACTTCCGGTGCAGACACAGTTGCATCTCCACTTGTCGCCACAGTTTCCTGCACAACTGTGTTGTTGATTGGAGCAGCCTCTTGTGTTGTAAGCGTGGCTGCTGGTGCCTCTTGCGTCCCGCTTGCGGGTACAGCGAAGGTCTCTGGAGTTACAACTGGCTCGTTGCCATCCTGCTCAGGAGTCTCGGTGTCCTTGTTACGAGCATCAAGTTCGCGGCGTCCCTCAACGACGGCATCGGCGATCTTCGCGCAGAGTAAGCGCACGGCACGAATTGCGTCGTCATTGGCGGGAATAGGATAATCCATTTCGTCCGGGTCCGAGTTTGTGTCTGCAAGCGCGACGATAGGAATTTCGAGGCGACGGGCCTCCATAACGGCGGTACGCTCTTTGCGCGTGTCGACGATGAAGAGTGCGGTTGGCAAGCGACGCATGTCTTTAATGCCACCGAGAATGCGCTCCAGGCGGTTCATGTCGTCGGTTAAGTGCTGGACTTCCTTCTTCGGCAAGCGCTCGAAGTCACCGCGATCACGCCGGGCTTCAAGGTCGCGCAGATAGCGAATACGGGACTGAATGGTCTGGAAGTTGGTCAGCATACCACCGAGCCAGCGCTGATTGACATAATACATGCCACAGCGTTTGGCCTCTTCCGCGATGGCCTCTTGTGCCTGCTTCTTTGTGCCAACAAAGAGAATGTTGCCACCCTCTGCGGCGGTCTGCTCGACAAATTTGTACGCATCGTTAAGACGCGTCACGGTCTGCTGGAGGTCAATAATATGGATACCATTGCGATCCATGAAGATGAATGGTGCCATCTTGGGGTTCCAGCGGCGAGTCTGATGTCCGAAGTGAACGCCAGCCTCCAGAAGTTGTTTCATTGAAATGACGTTTGCCAAAGACGGATCCTCCCTTGAATCCTCCGCTCTCCACGTAACGAAGCGTCAGGGTCCGCCAGGGCTTTCCCATTTCCATCTCTTCTGAATAAGGCAATTCAAAGGACCCCAGGGTTGGCGCATGTGGATGAGCGTGTGTACTTAAGTATGTGTGAATGCATCACACGAGTGCGGAAGACTCCTCCCGCTAAGACGCAAGTATAGCATAG
>CAXTUE010000462.1:0-4226 GCA_964247355.1 uncultured Ktedonobacteraceae bacterium
GTCTTGCATCCTTCTATGACATAAATCCTCACGATTTCTTGACAACGGATAGCCTGCGAAAGGCTATTCTGCGTCAACTTAAGATTACACGCTCTTTACTTATTTTAGATAATATTGAAACGCTCATTTACGCGCAGAAAATTGGCAATGAAGAGGCGATTGAACTTGCGATCTTTGTTAGTAGTCTGAAAGAGAGCGATAGTCCTGTACTACTCATCACACGTGCAATGCCGCCCAGCGATTGGGGGCAGCGTAAAGAAATCCATCTGACAGGGCTAAGTGACGATGCTGCCGAAAAGCTGTTCCTCGCATCCATCGCAAATGATCGAAGGCGAGACACCACACCAGAAACTCGTATAGCACTTTCACACTATGTCAAAGGCCACCCACTCTGTATTCGTCTTCTTGCTAGTCGCTTTTCAGATAGCAGTGGCGCAAACCTCGCCACCTTTCTGCAAAACATCCAGGACGAGCTAATTAATGCTAGGCAAACGACTTTCACTAGCTTCAACGATCCACGTCGCCACGCTACTATCAGCGACTGTATGGACTACAGCATCCGCCGTCTCACTTCCAAGCTAAAGACGGTGCTACACTCTATTAGTATCTTTCGCGCATCCTTCACTCAATCTTCTGCTGAATCTATGTTAGAAGATAAAGAGCAAACAAAAAAGCACCTGCAAGACCTTGTGCGTCTTGGCCTCTTAGAACGAACATATGCTGCACTTGCAGCCAGTCAATATGATACATACGAACTGCATCCAATACTACGCATGTACATTCAGTCTAGTCTCGACGTGAGAAACTCACGATAAAATTATTGGAGATATCTCTTGAAATTTTGCGTGAGTGTAAAACCGATGGTATTGAGGGGACGTTTGCGCGGATTAAGGAGATGCAGGAGGGGCAGGACGGGATGTAGGGGTCTAATTCTATTACACCCTCTTGGCATATTATAAATGTTGGAGAATTGTTGGGACGTTTTCATAGCCTGGCGAGATTGCGATGTGCTAAGAGGGTGTGATGAATGCAGACCCCTACGGGTGTATATACTCTCGCACCTCATTACAATTGTCGGAGGATTGTTGGGACGTTTTTCATGTCCTAGGGCGATTGTGGGTTGGCGAGAGGGTGTAATAGAATTAGACCCCTACGGGTGGTGTGATTTGGGAGAGAGGGTGTGGGTGGGGGACGGGGTGTGATGAGTCAGACCCGTACCCCACAATTCGTTATTTTTGTGCTATGGAGGGCAATTCGCCTACTGCACTATCGAGATGCTCATTTTGTGATGATGTTGCCATCATTGAAGATGGAAGCGTGATGTGGGTTCTGGCGATGGTGTCCTGTTTGCTGAAGCGGATGCGCAGGACGGAGAGGAAGCCTTCGATGAAGATTTTGCGCGACATTTTGGATTTGCCGACGCGACGGTCCATGAAGATGATCGGAATCTCGACGACTTTGAAGCCGTGCTGCAGGACGCGATGCACGAGTTCGACCTGGAAGGCGTAGCCCTGTGAGCGGATGGTGTCGAGGTTGATTTGCTCCAGGACGTTGCGGCGATAGCAGCGATAGCCAGCCGTGCAGTCGTGGACGGGTAGACCGAGCACGATGCGGGTGTAGATGTTGCCACCACCACTGATGAAGCGGCGCAGGAGTGACCAGTTGGGTGTGCCGCCGCCCTTGACATAGCGTGAGCCAATCACGAGGTCCGCGCTCTCGATAGCTTTAAGGAAATCGGGCAGGTAGCGTGGGTCGTGCGAGAAGTCGGCGTCCATCTCGAAGGCGGCGTCGTATTCGTGGGCAATCGCGTATTTGAAGCCCGCGATATAAGCGGTGCCGAGGCCGAGTTTGCCAGCGCGATGCAGAACGTGTACGCGTGTATTCTCTTCGGCCATCTGGTCGGCGAGGTTGCCGGTGCCATCGGGCGAATTGTCGTCCACCACTAAAATATCGGTGTGTGGCGCATTAACAAAGATGTCGTCCAGCAGGGGACGCAGATTTTCACGTTCGTTATAGGTTGGAATAATGATGAGCGTTTTCATTTACTTTTTCTCCACTACGCCCCGTCGCGGATGTCAGCTCAGGCTCTTCTACAGCCTCCAAGTGTATCGCAACGGGCAACTGATTTTCTTGAATATGTTCATTCCCCTTCCGATCATCCTCCACAACCTCCTCGCGTGAAACCCCAACGCGTTGTACGGCACGAAATGCGAGTACTGCGGCAACTCCGATTGCCAGTCCAAACCAGAGCGTACACAGGCGAATCAATAATGTCGCTGCACCCCCTACGGTTGCCGACGGCGAGATCAAAACACGAGTAAGTCCTATCATACTACCATCGGCAGTTCCCAGCCCGCCCGGTAGCCCTGATGCCGACCCAACAAGCGATGAGACCGCTAAAATAAAGACTGCTTTGATAAACAGGTCTATACCGGCAGTCATACCAAGTCCTGCATACACAAAGTACAGCGCGACACATTCGCCTGACCACGATACTATTCCAATACCGATGGCCAGCAAAAGTGGACGCCACTGTAGTAGTGTATAGGAACTCTCATAAAATGCACGAATGGCAAGCGTGATACGTGTCAACTTCGGCACACTCTCAAGCTTTGCGAGACATGCAAGAACGAGCACACGGTTTTGTACAAGGGCGATACCAAGTATGCCAACGACAAATAAGAGCAGCAGGATTTGCCAGGCAAAGCCGTATAGGATAAGACCTGTCGTGGCCAACGCGAGCATCGCGATGCCATCGGTCAGACGTTCCGCCACAATAACCGGCGAGGTGCGACTAATTGCAGCCCCTGTCGCGCGTCGTAAGAGATACGATTTTAGCAACTCCCCTACTTTCCCCGGCGTGATCGCCATTGAGAGGCCAGAGAGAAAGATGAGCAAGCTTTTACGCCAATCCAGCACAATTCTCAAGCGTTGCAAATAATATTGCCACTTGACGAAACGGCAAGCGTAGTTGAACAGCGTAAAGCCAAGGATGAGCGGTAGGTATGCCCAACGGAAATGTGCGAGAGCCAAAAACATGCGCGGCACATCCGAGTACAAGGCTATCGTCGTCATAACGACGAAGGCCAGGAGAAGCGAAAAGATTATCCCGGTACGAATATTACGCGTAGACAAATAAACACTCCACCTATTGAGGCAATATGTATAGAATAACAAAAATCAGGACTGTACATAGAATAACGGTTCCAAGCATATGGCGGTCACGAAGTAGGACCTCTTCAGGGCTACCACCCTCCATACGCATATAGACGAGATAGAGATAACGGAATATACCGTATAGGACTAACGGGATTGTCACAATTAAACGATGGTCGCCAGTACCACCCTGTACGGTGTAGAGGCTATAAGCCATGATCGTCGTGGTCGCCACAATCGTAATCATCTGGTCCAGCATAGGAATGCTGTACTCTTTGAGTATTTGCCGGTGTGTGCTCGCCTGTCCCTGCAACAAGACCAGTTCATGGCGTCGCTTGCTCAAGGCCAGGAAGAGCGATAGCAGGCAGGTCACGAGATAGAGCCAACCAGAAATTGACACGGGAATGACTACCGCGCCAGCCAGGATACGCAACACAAAGCCGCTTGCGATAATAAACACGTCGATGAGCACTACATGCTTGAGCCGCACACTATACAGCGTCATCAGAAGCAGGTACGTGGCGATTGTGAGCGCGAACAGCAGATTTGCACCACCATAGGGGGCGTAGATATCGCTGTGCGGCGTGATTGGCACAAAGAAAATGGCAGTTGTCAGTCCCGCGCAAGCTACAAGCAGGGCTATAATGGCACCAATGGCCCACGAGACAGGTAGCTTACCGGAGGCAAGTGGACGGTGGCGTTTTCTTGGATGCTGACGATCATTCTCCAGATCAAGCACATCGTTGAGTAGATAGATGGTACTTGACGCAAGACAAAACGTCGCGAAAGCAAGTATCGTACGCTCAAGCGACGGCATGCTAAATAAGCGCTGCGCGAAAACGATACCCACGAAGACTGCGAGATTTTTTGTCCATTGACGGAGGCGCATCGTGGCAACAATGGCGCGTATTTTTCCTATAGTGCTGATTGGTGTAGTGTTTTGTGCAGGAAATATATCTAATTGTTCTTGCTCTGCTGTTTGTACCTGTACAGAATGTTCTTGTGTTGTACCCATCTTTTTCAAGAGTCGCTCAATCCCTTCGGCATAGACGCGTTCACAGTATATATAG
>CAXTUE010000463.1:0-1823 GCA_964247355.1 uncultured Ktedonobacteraceae bacterium
CCATCGGGTCGCTCTGATGCACTGGACATAGCAGATTCCCATCCCCATATGCATCATGTGCTGGGCATGCTGCGAAACCTGCATAGGTACTACAGTACGGTTGCCCTAATTGCTCAAAACCATTGCCATTGAGGAACTTGGCGTTGGGCGGCACATACACACGCACATAATCATGATAGGTGTCGGGACCATAAATTTGATCTATCACATGATAGATCAAGTGTATTTGTAATGCATGCGTTGCGCCACCATTTGCATCAAGCGTCACCGTATCACGCATCTTTGTCTGCACATACTGCGAGCCTTTGTTCGCGCTTACATTGGACTGCACAACGAAAAGACCATCATGCGTCGGCGAACGATCCATAAGAGCAGCCGCATCATATTTAACGAGTAAATTTTCGATTTGCGGGTTTGATACATAGACTTGCAAATCTCGTGTCTTTAACGCATGTAACATTTCGTGCGCGATACCAATGATATCGTTTACCTGTGCATGCTTGACTTTATCCATCAATAACTTCGTTACTCGACCCGTAAACAACTTGCGGGCCTCGTTAGGGTCATATACATGCTCAATAAGCTCCTCTTTGCGAATTCCTACGTTGTCTAGCTGGTAGTAGTGCAACTTACTTTCAAAGTTGGCCGCTGTAATCGTTTCTTTGTATTCAGGTACATAGATAGGCCCCGTCGCGGCAATCACACGCGAGATGAGAAAAGGTGAGAAGACAATGACTCCATCGACTGAATGCTGAAACTCGTATTTATAGGTGTCGATTGCGATACGCGCCGAGGTGGGAAAATCGGCGGAGAGATTCGAGTCGCGCAAGCCCCAGTTCGCGATGGGCCACCACGACCTATATGCCGCCGGTGGAACCTTGCCATTATTGGGCACGTTATCTCCGTATTCAAACAGCGCGATATTCTGCAGTTTGAATTGTCCCATGCGCCCACCATTTAGCGAAAGTTCGCCAAATTGTCCCGTGAAACCGCCCGTTGCGCGCAACTCCGCGCGGTCCATCGTCTGTACAAGAAATGTGCGTGGCTGGCCGACGCCCAGTATCCAGCCCATTGCATCCATCAGATTTTGTGCCTGCGCCATGTCGGTCACTGCCAATGGCAAAATCTCGATGGCCTGCGTAATTTGCTCGCGCTGTGTCACGCTGAGCGGAAAAATGTCGAGTGAGAGTGATGGCGTCTGTGCCTGCATATCCTTCATCAATGGCAAACAATACGCTATCACCGAGCGTGCCTCCGTCAGCATTTCCGGCGTGACTAACGGTTTTGATGACGCGGCAAGCAGCGAACTATGCAGTGCAGGGGCAAAATCTATCGCCATTTTTGTCAGTGCCTGCCCAACATCCGATGCATCAGTCCCAATCTGGGCCAACGCTAGTGCGGAAGAGGCATACTTCGGTAGGCCATAGCCTAATGCACTGATATACACGTTCTGCAAGAGTTCCGTGTGCAAAATCTTAAAGTCGTCTCGCGCCTCCTGTAACTCCGTCTGCATCTCACGCAGTTTGTTGACATCCAGACTCGTGATGTGCGATTTGAGGTCTGTCGCGAGTGTTCGTACATGGAGCAGGTGCTGGACACCGCTATAGCCATGACTAGAGATATTGAACATGCTTATGTTATCCACGACACCGATAAGCGTTGAAATAGCCCAGCCAAGCAGGAAAACTACGAGCAGAAATTTCGTGCGCGCAGAATGCGGTGGTAACTCTCTTGACGGTGCAGGTGGTCGTATTGGTGCGGCGTACTGCGCCGGAGCTTGAACTGGTTCGCGCCTACTCGTAGGCGCACTACTTGCACTACCA
>CAXTUE010000463.1:1833-4221 GCA_964247355.1 uncultured Ktedonobacteraceae bacterium
GACACTGGTCGTACAGGAGCGGATTGTGGTCGCGCAGCCATAACGTTTCTCTGCACACTGTTCTGGCTTGCTAGCGCGACGTGCTTTAAGCTATCAACCTTGTACCGGTCTCTCTTGTGTTGAAGATTGACCATTGGGTCGGTTGAGGGAGAACTATTTGCCTCCCTTTGCATATCCGCCAACATGAACGGTGGTATCTGGAAACCGCCTTGATCCGGCCCTGTCGTAGGTGACATCTGAGCTTGCGGATCGACATGTGGATATTGAGGATGTGCAGGGGGAGTATTGTCCTGTGTTGGTGCGTCAGGTGAAAAAGGTGGCTTAAATAACCCCTTTGATGGATGCTTTGTTGAAGGTCCATTTCCTCTTGAGAAATCAGGCATACCAGACGGATTCGACATATCGGACATACAACCCCTTTATAGATAAAAACAGGTGTGAAATGTATATGTAGGATTTTTGCATAGAACATAGAGCGTATAAAGTCTCATTATGTATAACGGACTAAGATAGAGTTTGTTTCTTTTTGTATCTTTCGTCTACCCATTTATCTTATATCGAGTTCAGGAAAATCAAGCGGCAAGGGGAGCAAGGGTGTCCTGATGAGGATTACAGCCCTAAAAGCCACGAAAAACTCCCTTATCGTCAGTGCTATCCGCAAATTCCCGAAAGGACATGTTTGCAAGCGACAGGTTGTTCTCAACACTCCACATTTCAGAGGGGATAACACGAAACGTACGGCCAGGCTCATCCAATAGGTCAACAACAAGGATGGGACGCTCTTCATGTGAAATCGTTATGTCATCAACGATGAAGATAAAGCCTAAATCTTTCTTCGCATATGCTACGACCTCCTCTACGGTGATGCCCTCAAACGCTGGATCACTCACGAAAGTAACGTAAGCCTGGAAATCGCCGACAGGCTCTTCGATAGCTGCACAAACTTCCTGCCATATCTCATCGTCTGAAAAATTAGTTCGTAATAAGGGAGAATTTTTTGTTTCTGGAATATTTTTCATTGGAACGTGTCCTTGCAATAATTAAGATGAATGTCCAGCGACTCATATGGCTATTCGGCATTCCACCTGAACCCCTTGCTTCTTGAGCTTAATTCTTTCTGTTCATCACTATATGATACAATAAAATCTATGCTAAGAACACTTACGGCTACACGCTATGTGACTCCACTAAAAGAAGGCGGTTCTCTGCCCGCGATTGTAGAGGCGGAGGACGATGGTCTCTATGTCCTCAAGTTTCGTGGCGCGGGGCAGGGTCCGAAATCACTGATCGCGGAACTTGTGGCGGGCGAGATTGCGCGCGCCCTTGGTCTGTTGGTGCCAGAGATCGTGTTCATGGAGCTAGATGCCGCTCTAGGGCGTAACGAGCCGGACTACGAAATATATAACCTCATCAAGGCCAGTGTCGGTCGCAATCTCGCCCTTGACTACCTCCCCGGCTCCGTCACCTTCGATGCCATCGACGCCCGTTTGCTGGACCCCTTGCTGGCCTCGTCGGTTGTCTGGTTTGACGCCTATGTCTCCAACGTTGACCGTACGCCACGCAATACCAATATGCTCTTCTGGCATAAACACCTGTACTTGATCGATCACGGGGCGTCGCTCTATTTTCATCATACTGGCGTCAACTATATGGAACGCAGTCACTCGCCCTTTACCCAGATCAAAGATCACGTCTTACTGCGCGTCGCCACTCAACTGCCACAGGCCGACGCACTACTCAAGAGCCGTTTGAACGAACCTCTGCTTAAAAATATTATCGCGACAATTCCCGACGAGTGGTTAGGCGAAGACCCGCTCTTCGGTACAAAAGAGGAGCATCGAGCAGCATACCTTGCCTATCTTCTGGAACGTTTAGCTGTTTCACAGATTTTTGTCGAGGAGGCTTTGCATGCACGCGCTAGCCTCGTATGATTATGCCGTGGTACGCGTTGTGCCACGCGTCGAGCGCGGCGAATTTCTTAACGTCGGTGTCATTCTCTTTTGCCGTCCGCGCCGCTTTCTCCGTACACAGATCGCGCTCGACACTCAGCGTCTGAACATCTTCGCACCCTCGCTCGACCTCGACGAAGTGCAATACCATCTCGACCTGCTCGTTCGCGTCTCCACTGGCAACAAAGATGCTGGCCCCGTCGCGCAACTCTCGCAATCCGAACGCTTCCACTGGCTCGTCTCTCCCCGCAGCACCATCATCCAAACCTCCCCCATGCACAGTGGCCTCTGCGCTGATCCCGAAGAAACTCTGCAAAAGCTATTGAAAGAGCAGGTGTACGTGATTAGCCCGTAGGGACCGCATTAATCACGTCCATTGGGGTTATAAAAAAGGGGAGGGCGGACGTGATGAATGCGGTCCCTTCGGGCGAATATAAGC
>CAXTUE010000464.1:0-4210 GCA_964247355.1 uncultured Ktedonobacteraceae bacterium
CAAAAATGATGAATAACCATACCAGTGTTATTGGAATCATAGCTTCTCCCAGGATATGTATAGCCTCGATACTTCGATATTGTAACGCGATAATATGAATAGACGGTTAATATATATGTAAAGAAAGCAGTGCCGTTTGTATTGTACACTTTTTTAGTGCCTAGTATAAGTGCTCTTTTAACAAATCGCGCGCAACTCTTCGATCATCCCACGGAATCTTCTCGCGCCCAACAATAATACTTTGCTCATGACCTTTGCCAGCTAACACGAGCGTATCTCCCACACTCGCAGATGCTAGTGCAGTCCGAATTGCCTCTGTGCGGTCCGCGATGCAGAGAAAGTCTTGCCCTTGCCGTTTACCTACCGCCTCAGCCCCGACCGCTATCTCACGCAAAATCTTCTCGCGGTCCTCTTCGCGCGGGTCCTCATCTGTAATAACGAAAAAGTCGCTCATCTGTGCCGCAATTCGCCCCATAACAGGACGTTTTTGTACATCGCGCTCGCCAGCAGAGCCAAATACGACCATCAGTTTTCCTGTCGTCAACGGCCGTAGCGTTGCCAGTACTTTTGCCAGACTGTCCGCAGTATGTGCATAGTCAACAACCACCGCAAAGGGCTGCCCCTCGCTGATGCTCTCCATACGACCCGTAACACCCGTAACGGATGCCAAACCACGCGCTATAGCCTCCAGTGAAACACCTTGACTATAGGCCGTTGCGATTGCGGCAAGGCAGTTACTGACGTTAAAACGCCCTACAAGCTGCGTCTCTATAATCTGCTCTGCGTCAGGTAGCACAACGCGAAAGCGCGTTCCATGAGCCTGCAACTGCACATCGACAGCACGGACTGAAGCTGGTGTATCAAGCCCGTAATCAAGAATTGGGACATGACAGTACGGCTTGAGTATCTCATAACTGCTATCATCTCGATTCAAAACCGCAACGGGACGACTGCCAATACCCTTGTCCCGTGTCGGGTCGAGCATCTCAAACAGACGCGCCTTCGCACGTCTATACGCATCGAGCGTTTTGTGAAAATCCAGGTGCTCCTGCGTAATATTTGTGACCACTCCCACATCGAAGGCACAACCATGTACGCGTTGTAGGGCCAGCCCATGTGACGTAGCCTCTATGATCGCCTGCGTTACGCCTGCGTCAACCATTTGCCGCAACAACTGTTGAATTTCCAGTGCCTCAAGTGTGCTCTGCCGCGTCGTATTCTCCCATTCCTGCCCCAGCATCTTGAAGTTCGCGGTTGTCATTAAACCCGTACGCTCACCTGCGGTCTCAAAAATAGTGGTGATCAGATTGCTCGTTGTGGTCTTCCCATCGGTTCCCGTAACTCCAATCGTACACAATTGTTGCGCTGGATATCCATAGTAAGCACATGCAAGGTTAGCTAACGCGGTTCGTACGTCCGAGACCTCAATATATGGAATTGGCAGTTGTTCCTCTATCGGCTCTCCCAACGCTACAATTGCCCCGCGCTTTGCGGCATCGCTCACAAAGCGGCGACCATCTGTATGTACTCCGGGTACCGCCACAAAGAGCCACCCTTCCTCGACTTTTCGTGAATCATATGCGATGCCCTGAATAAGAGTAGAGGTATTAAGGGACGCCGGTACCGAAATTGGCGTTTGCTCTAGTGCCTTCAAAAGTTGTGGTAGCGTTTGCATAAATATAGTGTCATTTCTATCAAGAACATCTGTTAGTAAAACTGTGTATACACGCGATGGTATGGACGCATGCGCTCTATGCTTTGACTCAGAGACCACAGCTTAGCGTCGATGCCACTCGCGTTTATAGTATAACCCTGCCGTTGCAGCATCCGTCGTAGAAGTTCACATGCCCAAACCGTCGCGGCCCGTATCTCCGTCTCTTCTTCGCTCCCTTGCTCTAATAATTCTTGATTGTCAATGCGCGCCGCAAGCTTAGGATGGTACGCAAGAATGTCATAATGACGCAAAATCTGCGGTACTTTATAGTCCGCGAAAATAGTTAGTTGCGAGAGATGAGTAAATGCACCCCACTGCCTTCCACTAAATGCGCCTGCGATATCCGCGACACAAATCTGTGCTCGTTTGAAAAAACGTACCTCGCGCCCCCTGTAGCGTACAACGTCGCTGAATGAAGGAAAGTTCCCGGTCAACTCTTGCACAAGCATGGTCGCGCTATTAGCAGCTCGTTGAATGGCTTGAGTAAACTGTCCCTCATATTTCTCTTGTAGGACGCGTCCAACCTCTCGCATATTCAAAACGCGTTGCTCCAATAAGGGGATCGGATCAGAACCCTCAATAGGACGGAAGATGTAGGACGCTGTATCCTCGCTAATATCGCTTAAGTAAGCCGCATCCCACAACGGTAAGCCCTCTTCTACCGCGCGCTTTAATGCCGCCGCCTCAGCCCAGTAGCCATTGAGCACTTTTCCATTGTACGAGATACGCCACCGCTCCCGACCCTTTTCCCCCCAGAAGCAAAAATTAAGAGCGTCCAGTAGTAGCAGCCAGTTCACAGTACGTTCGGTGCCATCAAAGAAATGATAGGTGTTATCCCAGAGGGGAACAGACGGTCGTTGTACCCCTGCTATCGCTACTTCATGCATCCACCGCTGGCTGAGCCGCTCTATACCCTCGGTCCTAATCCAAACAGATTCGCCCTGCTCAACAACACTCCTCGTACTACTCAGCACACCCAACTCATCTTGCTCTAGCAGTGTATATTCCTCTTTATCCCCGCTATACATATCTTCCATCAAATCTTCCTCTCGTATACTCCCCCCAAATTCTACAAAGATTATGAGCATCCGTCAATCTGTTAGCCCAAATATTTTTCCAAAGAATTTCTCAAACTTCTGCCTTTATGTCAAAAAATCACAAAATGTTCACACAAATCCCTTGCATTCTTGTATAACATTCGTGTATTATTACTGCTGTACATGTGATAAATTCACAAGATGTACTTCATGCACATTTTTCTTGACAAACCTTGTAGTGTTTACCTCTTTTTAGTATGTGTACACCATAGTATACAAAGAAACATCCCGCTTTTGTCATAGGAAGGACATAACACATCATGGAAGAGCAGCAGATCCGAGATTTCGTTCACCGCGTCTCCACAGAAGAAACACTCCGAACAGAGTTGGCCAATAATCCACAGAGCGTCATCGAGCGCGAAGGCTTTTCACCACGAGTAGCCCAAGTGATTATGCGGCTTGTGCCTCATCTTGCACTTGTTAAGCCTTCAGACGTTAGTTTTCGCTTTTGGCAATAAAACATAATAGCCTTTCAGATGGAAAACTCTAATCATACAACTAGCAAGCTGTTCGTGGAACTGCAACATGAGTTACGCGAACAGCTATTCATATTTTTAGATATCCTGGAACCTTTAATCAGCAAAGATGTAATGCATGCTTTAGAGGAGCCAGGGAAGCTTTTAGCTCAGACTCAGGCAGACTTACAATCCTTTGCTGGTGGTTGGTCATTGTTGCCTGTACTTGTTGCTCAATGTATTAATGTTACTACGGACAAACATTGTGCTATTCGTGTGGCCATTGGGCTAGAATGCTTAATTTGTGCGTTTGATATCCTTGATGATATAGAAGACGACGATAAATCATCTGTAGTATTGCGTTTAGGAATTTCTCGCGCACTTAACGTATCTACGGCGCTTCTCATGCTATCTCAGCGCATATTTCTATCGCTTTGCGAGATTGGTATTCCCTCAACACAAGTGATCTTACTTATGAATGTCCTACAGGAAGCCTCTCTTACTGCAACCACAGGACAGCATCGTGACATTCTTGCTGAGAATAGAGAACTAGAAAGCTTCACTACTGAAGAATGTATAGAGATTGCTGCAGCAAAAGCAGGTTCTTTAATGAGTTTAGCATGTAGATTGGGAGCGATATGTGCTAACGCAGAGGAAGAAACAATTATACTATTCTCAGAATTAGGGAGGTTGCTCGGCATCGCACATCAATTTGACAATGACAGTCATGATCTGTATGATATAGTACAAGTTCAGCAAGTAAATGAATTAGCAACTGGTAATGTAAAAACAGACTTAATACGTCAAAAGAAAACTTTGCCAATAGTTCTTGCATCCAATACTATATCCACTCTTCACAATTCTTCTCCTATAACCGATGAAGAGAAACAGAAAGTACTACTTGATGCTTTACATGAAGGTATAATTACTACATGGGGTATTAG
>CAXTUE010000465.1:0-4203 GCA_964247355.1 uncultured Ktedonobacteraceae bacterium
AAATCATAGAGCAGTTTTCGTGAAATGAGATATGTGTAGGGACCGATTTATCACGTCCTCGTCGGCAATCAAAATGTTCACAGGACGTGATAAATCGGTCCCTACACATATCTTATCATCCTATCTATACATTTTATTTCTTATTACAACTTGCATACTCACAAGTGTGTTATGATACAAACAAAAAAGGAGCATGCAAACCTATGGCACAACTACTTGCGGGCGGCATTATTGCATTTGGCTTACTCATTATCGCATCTGCTATTTTTCTTGCATTTCGAGAACAAAAAAAAGCAGCCTCACTCGTTTCTACTCCACAAGTAGAACAGCAAAAACTTCCGTTATCAGGGACACCTCCTTCACCAGAACAAACACGAGCACCTGTACCTCAGCAATCTCAAATGAAAGAGAATGAAGTAGCAGAAAACCCCTTACCTTCTGTTAATCCAGATACACCAGTACCTCAAGTATATGAAGGATTTCAATCACCAGTCTGGTGGCAAGGACAGTTGAATTCTTTGACCGCGCAACTACAGTATCTTCGGAGTTACGCGCAAGATGTGGAGCGGCAAATAGCTATTCTTAGCGAAATCGCTTCCCTCGTCACAGAGCTAGAGATGTTGCAAAGAAAACGTGACGTGTTGCCAGGAGACAAGATCACTCTCTTTCCCCTACAGGTACATCGTCAACCAACGGACATGTCTTACGTAACCGACAAACGTCCCGCCATGCGTAAATATAAGATCGAGACCATGTCTTAAAATTCTGTTTGTACGCTTTCTTGTGATATAGTACATGCAAAGGAACAAAGCATGTCACGTACTCCACTCTT
Organism: uncultured Ktedonobacteraceae bacterium; assembly: GCA_964247355.1. GTDB lineage: Bacteria > Chloroflexota > Ktedonobacteria > Ktedonobacterales > Ktedonobacteraceae > JBBQVS01. The sequence continues at coordinate 833 of CAXTUE010000465.1, forward strand.
ATCGAAGCACTACTATATGAAAGGAGTTGCATGTTTATGAATACGGACCCACGTATAGAAAACAATCCTTCCCTTGTCGAGGGCGTGTTTAGAAATCAGGAAGATGCTGACCGCGCCATTCAAGAATTGAAGCAAGCTGGATTTGGCGAGCAACAGATCAGTTTCAGAAACTACAGTGTGCAGAATGAAGGTATGCCTGAGACGAACCGCATTGTCGTGGCAATTGAAGCTGGAGACAGGAACCGGCAAGCCGCTGATATCCTTGTAAAGAACAACGCCAATAATTCCGACCTTCCCGCCAGTGCCACGCTCGATTCAGGTATGCTCGTCAAAGATACTACAGCCGCACCAGACGATATCGCATCTTCCACACAGGGATATGAAGTATGATCATGAAAGAAATACAAGACAAGCTGAATGCTTGTCTTGTATTTCTTACGATTGACGGTTTCCAATATGCAGCACCACCAGCAACACGACAAGTAGAGTCAAACCAATCAGTGCGCCCCCCGCAATCATGTCTGCCGTTGTCACTTTATGTTCGCGCAACACCGTCCTGTCTGGCCTCGAACCAAAGGCCCGTGCATCGGCGACCATTGCCATCACCGAGGTTGAGCGCAACGAGTCGATCAGCAACGGCACCGTCACGATTGGAATACAGGCAAACACGCGCCCGATATAGCCGGGCCAGTCGCGCACTTGCCACCAGCGCGGCACCGTCAAATCGTAACCCCGTACCTGCATCGCCTGCAAGAGCACGGTCATACGTTCGGCTAACTGCGGCACGAAACGCAATGCCGCTGTAAACGCAAGCCCAACGGCTGCTGGCATACGAAACTTGTAGAAGGCCCAGATGATCTCGGATGTCTTCGTTGTAAACAACAGAATGAACGATGCAGAAGCCGCCACAATCACACGTCCCGCCTGCTCCGCCCCATACAACATACCTGTCGAAGAAAGCCCCGGCGAACCAAGCCAGCTAATTGTTGAAGGAAACGCGAAGATGATATGCGATACTCCTTGATTATAAAAGAGTCCCTGCGACCAGATCAAACCGATTGCAGGCGTCAAGGCCATCGTAACCACCACACGCAGGCGTTGTGACGACGTACGCAACAATATCCAGGGAACAACGGTAAACAGCAACAGCAGAAACACAAAATTCCAGTTCAGGAAGACGCTTAGAGTGCTGATCACAAAGGGATAGAGTATCTTCAAGCGCGGGTCCAGCCGATGAATGATTGACTCCTTCGGCTCATAGGAGAACAGATTACGCAAACCCCGAATGCCAACCAGTCGCACAAATACCACAGGCAGAAGCAGTGGCACGACAAACATCAGCAGGTAGCCAAGGATTGTTTGCCCGACAAGATTCTCCAAAAAGAAGTGCTGTATCCCGATCAACGCGACACCTCCACAACTGGCTCTAGCGCACGTAAAAATGTAGGAATATCTAAAGCTACGCGTGTTGCCTCTCCGTTACACAGACGAGCATGCAAAAATGGAATAGGCGGAGGTAGCACATTGCTGGCGGCCAACTGGTCGACATGCGCGAAGACCTGTTCGGGCGGTCCATCAAGGGCAATACGTCCTTCATGCAATACTACAACGCGACTTGCATACTGTGAGACAGCTTGCATATCGTGCGAAATCATGACATACGTGAACTTCTGGTGCTGGCGTAACTGCTCAAGGAACTGTAGAAAGGCCCTTGCATGTCCCTCATCCTGCCCCGTTGTTGGCTCATCAAGAATAAGCACCTCTGGATAGCGGGCCAGCAACACGCCAATCGCTAAACGTTTGCGTTGCCCGTGACTCAACTGAAATGGATTGTCTTGACGATGCGCCTCTAAATCTACCATCTTCAGCAGTTCATCAATGGTGTACAGTAAGTCGCCCTTACGCTTACGTCTATTATTGGCACCAAACAGAAACTCACGCTCTACCGTCGAGCTAAACAGCATGGTGTCTGCGGCTTGAAACAGGTACGCCATCTTCTCGGCTTGACGCGAGATGCTACCCGCCTCGACAAGTCTGCCTCTATGACGCACGGTACCGCTTGTAGGAGCCTGAAAGCCCATTGCAAGCGAGGCCATCGACGTTTTCCCCGACCCATTGGGACCAACAATCGCTACCCACTCTTCGGGTAGGACATTGACGTTGATATCGTTGAGCACATGCTTTGTCCCAAACGACAATCCTACATGTTCCCATGACACGGCATACTGCTCAGGTGTCTGAGACAGAGGGCTTAGAGTTAGTTCATCCATGTGCCGCAATACGCTGTTACGTTGCCGCAAGTGCTGTGCGAATGGCGTGTCGGCAAGTGCGTTGTACGCTTCATCTACCGAAAGTGGCGTCTCTCCTCGAAATACACCAGGAATCGCGCGCGCGACTCGTACTATCTGCGGCACAGAAACACCTAGTTTGTCCCACAATGGAATGTCAGTAAAAGCGTTACGTGGTGGAGCATCTACCACAATGCGTCCGGCATCCATCAGTATGACGCGATCAACCCACGGAATCACCTCGTCGACCTTGTGCTCAATCAACACAATCGTCATACCATACTGCTTGTTCAAAGAGCGCAAAACGCTTAGTACCTCTTGCGTTCCTACAGGGTCAAGGTCCGATGTTGGCTCATAGAGCACCAGCACGCCCGGACGCATGGCAAGCGTCGCGGAGATCGCCACGCGCTGCTTCTGTCCACCGGAAAGCGCGAAAATCTCCTGGCGCGCAAGCAGGTTCATTCGTGTGTATTCGAGTGACTGCTGTACGCGCTGTTGTATTTCAGCGCGTGGAAGCGCGAGATTTTCGGGGCCAAAGGCAACTTCAGACTCAACATCAATTTGAATTAACTGGTTATCTGGATTCTGGAAAACCATACCGATATATTGCGAAATCTCGTTGATTTCCATACCCGCTATACGTTTCGCATCCAGGTAAATGTCGCCTTGCATATCGCCTGCAATACGCGTCGGAATCAGGCCAGCGAGGGCGAGTGCGAGAGTGGATTTCCCGCACCCGGATGGCCCCGCCAGTAGCACAAATTGCCCGCTCGGAATCGTCAGGTTGATATCCTTCAGCACGTTGCCGGAGGTATCTTGATACGCAAAGGTCAAGCGATCTATGCGTAGATCAGGCATGTTTTATCCTAACGTTTCTTTGCGTGGTACGTCAGGAGTTGTGTCCACAATGCCTTCGTCTGACGCAACAGGCACTGGTACAATTCCAGTTGCATTAGCACGAGCCGACATGACAAACGCGATAATTGTCACAACGAGCAAAATGGCAGCAGCGATCAGCACCGTCGTCCCATCAGGAAGGTTTAAGGTACCCTGCGTCTCATTATCGTTGTAGCGACTGACAAG
>CAXTUE010000466.1:0-4185 GCA_964247355.1 uncultured Ktedonobacteraceae bacterium
CTCGTCTCTATCTTCATGTTTTTGCTGATACATGCTTTACCAGGCGGTCCAGAACAAGTAATATTTAATCCTCATCTCTCACCTGAGGGACGTGCCGCCTTACGTGCCCGGTTCGGGCTTGATGACCCTTTACCTATTCAATATCTAAAGTGGCTCAAGAATATGGTTACTGGTGATTTCGGCGCCTCCTTTGCTACAAATCAACCAGTATCACAGATTTTGTCACAACGTTTTCCCGCTACACTGGAGTTGTTTGGTTTAGCATTCGCGCTAGCACTTGTATTTGCGATTCTGCTAGGCATCGTCTCTGCTGTTCGTCAGAATACGGCTACAGATTATATATTGACAACAATCTCTTATTTTGGTATTGCAATGCCTGCATTTCTGCTGGGTATTTTCTTGCAAGACATTTTTGCCGTGCAGCTACGCTGGTTGCCAGTATCAGGAACAAGTACGTCTGGAATGACGTTTGACGCATTCAATTCGTTCTTGGACGGCTTTCTACACATTATACTGCCCATGCTTACGCTCTCAATCCTCTTTGTAGCAGGTTGGAGTCGGTATATGCGTTCTAGCATGATCGAGGTCGTGAAACAAGACTACATCCGTACCGCGCGCGCTAAGGGTGTTAAGACAAGCTCTATTCTTGTAGGTCATGCCCTACGCAACGCAATTATTCCATTGATTACTGTGGTTGCCATCGACTTTGGTTCAGTCGCTGGTGGAGCAGTGTTAACAGAAGGTATCTTCGCATGGCCCGGTATGGGATCACTCTTTCTGAGTTCGCTTGAAAGCCGCGATTTTCCTATTCTTTTGGCCGTACTCGTTTTAAGTGCTATTCTTGTAATTTCGTTCAACTTGATTGCAGACGTTCTCTATGCTGTTATGGATCCACGTATCCGTTACTCATAAACATTTTGTTCTGAGAAGGAAGGTGACAGACATGGATGTATCTCAACAAGTCAACGCAACGCCGATAGAGGATGATGAGCCGTTTATGGAGTTGACTCCTGCCCTTGTACAAAAGCGTCGGAGTCAGGGACGTATCATATTTGATCGTTTTGTTCGTAATAGAGCTGCAATTGTGGGCGCATCATTTCTCATTCTTTTAGTACTTTTCTGTTTCCTGGGTCCTCTTGTGACGGGGCATAATAAACCTGACGCTCTGCATACAGTCGATGCTTTACAACCGCCAAACGCGACGTATCCATTTGGTACGGACGATGTAGGACGCGACCAATTGGCCCGTGCTATGGCCGGTGGACGGATATCATTGTTTGTTGGTTTAGCATCAATGCTTGTAGCACTTGTGCTTGGCGTTGGCGTTGGTGCGTTCGCAGGTTTTTATGGCGGTATCGTTGATAACGTGCTTATGCGCTTCACTGATATTGTGTTATCTGTACCTCTTTATCTCCTGCTGTTTGTGCTTTCAGCTTCGTTTAGTGATGGAACGCCAAAAAGCGTTATCTTTTTGATTGCTATCTTCGGCTGGACCTCCTCTGCTCGTCTTGTGCGTGGCGAGTTCTTAGCTATGAGGGAGCGAGAATACGTACTGGCGGCTCGTACTATCGGCGCTGGCAATTTGCGTTTGATGTTCCGCCATATTTTGCCCAATGCTGCTGGGCCTATCATTGTGAATGCAACATTATTAATTGGAACAAATATCATCCTTGAGTCGGTTTTAAGCTTCTTTGGCTTTGGATTACATCCACCTACAGCAAGCTGGGGCAATATGGTGTATGACGGTCAGAACCTGTTTGATACTGCCCCATATCTCGTGTTCACACCTGCTTTGCTTATCTTCTTCACCGTGCTCAGTATCAATCTTGTCGGCGATGGCTTGCGCGATGCGCTCGACCCCTACATGACCGAACGATAAAAAAGATAGCTTATAAGGAGCAACGACTTTGGGAGAGTATCTGCTCGAAGTGCAAGACCTGAAGACCTACTTCAAAGTGAAAAGTGGGCGTGGGCGCGCTGTCGATTGTGTCACCTTTGCCGTTAAGCCAGGAGAAAAAATCGCGCTTGTCGGTGAAAGCGGCTGTGGAAAAAGCGTCACTTCTCTATCAATCATGCGTCTTGTCGCGCAACCCCCCGGCGAATATGCTGGTGGCAGAATTCTGTTTCAGGACCAAGATTTACTTGAACTGCCAGAAAGAGATATGCGTCATATCCGTGGTGGTCAGATTGGTATGATTTTCCAGGACCCCATGACGTGCCTCAACCCAACCATGACCGTTGGCAAACAGATTGCTGAAGGTTTAAAAATACATTTGAAGATGAGCGACGATCAGGCACGCAAACGCGCAATGGAACTACTTACTCAAGTGGGTATTCCTGATGTCGCGAACCGCATCAATTCCTTTCCACATCAATTCAGTGGCGGCATGCGCCAGCGTGTGATGATTGCTATTGCATTAGCCTGTAATCCTAAACTACTTATCGCCGACGAACCGACAACCGCGCTCGATGTCACAGTGCAAGCCCAGATTCTCGAATTGATCAGTGGCGTCTGTCGCGACTTCGGCACCTCTCTTGTGCTTATCACCCATGATCTAGGAGTGGTCGCGGGTATGGCCGACCGTGTGGTCGTTATGTACGCAGGTAAGGTCGTGGAAGAGGGACCGACCGAGGAGATATTTGCGAATCCTCGTCATCCCTACACACTGGGCTTGCTCGGCTCTATACCACGCTTGGACGAGAAGCGCGACGAGGAGTTAAGAACGATTGAAGGCGCTCCGCCCGATCTGCTCAATCCGCCTACAGGCTGCCCCTTCATGCCGCGTTGTTTTTACTCACATAGCGTATGTCGTGACATGCCCCCACTCGATCCCGTTGGCACAAACTCAGCACATCGCAAAGCATGCTGGCCCGATATCAGCGATCCGAAAGAGCAAGAGCGCGCCGAACGCCGACGCCTCGCGCGCGAAGAGGCACAACGCGCAAAGCTAACACAAGCTGCTACGAGTGAAATACTACGTTCATCGTAAGGAAGAGAAAAAATGGCAGAGACAGCAGTAGCAAGTCAGACGCTATTAGATATACGCGATCTGAAAATGCACTTTCCTTTAACGCAGGGCATCATCACACAACGCGTCGTCGGCTATGTGCGCGCCGTTGATGGTATCAGCTTTAGCATACAGCGTGGGCAAACACTTGGTCTTGTCGGCGAGAGTGGTTCAGGAAAGACTACAATTGGACGTACCATAATACGCCTCTATAAACCAACTGCTGGCTCAATACTGTTCGATGGACAGGACCTCGCGAAGCTAGAAGGTGAGCCGTTACGTCAGGTGCGTCGACAGGCACAGATGGTGTTCCAGGACCCCTATGCCTCGCTTAACCCACGTTTTACCATTGGCTCGCTCATCTCGGAGCCAATGCAGATTTACAAGATGGGCACACCGCAAGAATTGCGTGACAAAACGGTCGAACTGTTGCGCGTGGTGGGCTTGCGTTCCGAATATATCGACCGTTACCCACACGAGTTTAGCGGTGGCCAACGTCAACGCATCGCGGTCGCGCGCGCTATCTCGATCAATCCAGAGTTTGTGATCGCCGACGAGCCAGTATCAGCACTTGACGTATCGGTCCGTGCTCAGGTATTGAACCTGCTACAACGTCTACAACATCAATTCAACCTGACCTATCTCTTCGTCTCTCACGATTTGAGCGTTGTACGCCACGTCGCGGACCGTATCGCCGTCATGTATCTCGGTCGAATTGTAGAGCTAGCTGATCGCGACGAATTATATGTTGCTCCAAAACACCCCTACACAAAAGCACTGCTCTCTGCCGTGCCCATTCCCGACCCACAGGTAGAGCGCAAACGAAAGCGCATCATTCTATCTGGCGACTTGCCCAGTCCAATCAACATTCCATCCGGCTGCCGTTTCCATACTCGCTGCCCGATGGCCGAGGCAATCTGCCGCGAGGTCGATCCAGCTTTCGAGGCCAAAGAAGGCCACGAACACTACGCCGCCTGCCACTTCGCCGAGAAGGTGACGCCAAATTAATAGAGCAAGAAACAAAGAAGTTTCTACCTATTTTCAACAAATTTGGAAATTGGCCCAAAAACAGGATGCAATCGCAACCAAAAAGTGTTATATTGCGTATATACTAGTAAGAATAGCATTATGGAATGCTATACTCCTACTTTGGTTATAAAGGGACATCATTATGCAG
>CAXTUE010000467.1:0-4185 GCA_964247355.1 uncultured Ktedonobacteraceae bacterium
TGGCTGGAAACATCGATATGAACAAGAAACGTCGGGAATTGCTTCATCTTCTGAGTCTTGCTGGGTCAGCACTTGCTCTACCTCTCCCTGATTTAGATTGGGATAGAATTGATAGCGTAATACTCTCACCGTCTCGACTGGACGAGATAGTGTTACGAGACCTCGAAACAATGAACAATCACTATTGGAGCATCTATCGCACATCATCTCCTAAAGGACTTGTGCTAGAGGGAGTTTTAAAGCAGTTAAAAATGTTGGTAAACTTTCTTAGAGACTCACATTCTGAAACACTACATAAATGGTTATGCAAAGTTACAAGCGATTTAAGTCAGTTAGCTGGTGAAGTTTTTTTTGACGCCAATGACTACGATGCAGCGCAATCTTGCTACGTATTTTCAGCTTCCGCAGCCAAAGAGGGAGAGGCGTATGATCTTTGGGCATGTGCGCTCACAAGACATGCATTTCTCGCTATTTTCGATGAACAATATGAGGATGCTGTACCACTACTGGAGCAAGCAAGAAGGCTTGCACATCGTGGAGATCAATCACTGACCACACGCTTTTGGATAGCAGCAGTAAATGCTGATGCTCAATCTGGAATAGGAAACCTAACTGCCTGTCAGTATGCACTTGATAGAGCGAAAGAGGTTCATAATATACCCAAGGCATCATGTAATGGTAACTGGCTGCGTTTTGATGGTACACGGCTTGCTGAACAGCAAGGAACATGTTTTGTACGTCTTGGGCAATCTAGTTTAGCTGAACCTTCGCTACAAGAAGCTCTCACACAACTTCATTCTGCTAGTCGCCGTCGAGCAATGGTATTAATTGATCTTGCGAAAACTTCTTTATTAAAAAATGAAGTTGAGCGAACATGCTCTATAGCGAACGAAGCGGTAGATATTGTGATAGAGAAACCATCAGGCATGATCTCTAAAAGTATTCAAGGTTTAAGTAACCAGTTACATCCTTATACATCATTATCGACAGTAAAAGAATTACATCAGCGTATTGGAGCATTATCCTACTAATTTTTCAAGAAAGGGCTTAGACTATGTTAGATCAAGAACAAGGCGGACGTTTCTTTAGAACTGCTTGGATTACAGGTGTTCACAAGCACTATCCTGGCACACCCAAAGAAGGATATGTCAAGCCGTGGGAACAGATGGACATATGGGAGCAACAAAGTGCTATTGCAGTTTATCAGCAGGTAGCTATTTTCGTTAGAGCAGGGATACAAGGGGACAGGCACACGTCCTTGACAAGTATACAGGGCGGTCAACTGGTACGTATGGCATGGGTGGGACAGATTTACAAGCATATCCCTAACCCCAAGCCGTCGTATGTGGACGATTGGGAACAAATGCCAGAGTGGGAACAAGCTGTAGATAGAGATATTTACAGTGCAATTGAAGTATCTATATTTGATACAAAAACATCAGTAGTATAAAGATGTTGAAGTATGACTCCTTTAGAGAAACCATCATGCACACGTCCCAATATACAATCGGAACGTGTGCATGATAAGCATAACTCTTTCAATTGACAGATAGTGCCTCTTGAAGTAGGATGAGCGTTGTAAATAGTAAGAGGAGTCTTATGAAAGAGCTAAAGTTACCTCAATTAAAAGCTGAGGTTCAAGGATTCGTTCAGTCGTTGAGTACAACACCTATTCCCCTTCTTTATGGTGCCACTGATGGAAAAGCGGTTGGAACCTATGTAGAGCAAGCATTTCACAAATATCTAGGCGAACAATATATTTATGTTCTGGGCAACTCTGCAAATGGCATTGACTTTCCAGAATTGGAAGTTGACATTAAAGCTACATCTATTAAACAACCACAATCCTCATGTCCTTTTCGTAACGCCAGTCAAAAAATATATGGACTTGGTTATCACCTTCTAGTCTTTGTCTATGAGAAACTTGATAGACATGATATACGCGCGGCTCAATTGACATTTCGCCATGTGGTTTTTGTTGAGCGGGAGCGTACAGGAGATTATCAAACCACTTATGGCATTAGAGGAATTTTATCTCGCAACGGTAACAAAGATGATATTCTTGCTTTTTTAGAAGAGCGCAATCTTCCACTAGATGAGATAGGTCGTGGTACACTTGCTGATCACATTCTACTCAATCCTCCCGAAATTGGGTATCTTACGGTCTCTAATGCACTACAGTGGCGACTTCAATATGGAAGAGCTATAGGCGCTGCAGGTACAATTCAGGGTGTGGAGGAATGGCTTGGCTAGAGATTTTGGAGACTTTCAAACACCGCCGCCACTCGTTTCGGCAATACTCCAGTCGCTTACAACTTTGAACAAGAGGTGGACAAGAGTCCTTGAGCCAACATGTGGTCGAGGAAATTTCATTGAAGGCGTACTGAGACAAGACATATTACCGTCTGAAATACACGGTATTGAGATACAAGAAAAGTATGTACAAGAGGCTCTATACCTTTCGGGACAAAAAAATTCTACGAGTATTACTATTCAGCAAAAAGATATCTTTGCGGTAAAGCTTCATGATGGGTTACACTGGCAAAGTAAAGGGCCTCTTCTTGTCGTAGGAAATCCGCCGTGGGTCACAAACGCAGAGTTAGGGACTCTCGGAAGTACCAATCTTCCCCAAAAAACAAATCTCAAAAGTCTTTCAGGGCTTGACGCTCGTACGGGAAAAGCTAACTTTGATATCGCGGAATATATCTGGTTGAAACTTATACGCGAACTCGCCGTAGAGCACCCTACTATTGCCCTGCTTTGCAAAACCTCCGTCGCTCGTAGTGTGCTACAACACGCGTTTACTGCTGGTCTTCCTATCACAAATGCGTTTCTACGCAAGATAGAGGCAAAAAAATGGTTTCATGCAGATGTTGATGCTTGTCTTTTTTGCGTTGAGCTAGGACTAGGAGAGCCGCACTATCAAGCTTCTGTTTATCAAGATTTATATACATCGCAGTTTGACTCTATTATGGGTATTGTCGATGGTCATGTAGTCGCCGACATACGCACATACAACAACATCTTTGCTTCTAGCAATACAAGTAACATCACATGGCGTCAAGGCGTGAAGCACGACGCCGCCTCAGTTATGGAACTCACCACAGATGAAGGCACACTCACAAACAAATTAGGCGAAGTCGTTTTTGTTGAGCCTGAACATGTTTATCCCTTGCTGAAAAGCTCTGACCTCTTCCACTATGAGAAGATAAGACAAAAGAAAGCTGTACTGGTAACGCATAAAAAGCTGGGTGAAGATACTACTGCTTTACAGCAACAAGCACCTTTATTGTGGGAGTATCTTACACAGCATAGACAATTTTTTGAACGTAGAAAATCATCCATCTACGAGAACCAACCACCGTTCACGATGTTCGGTATTGGTGACTATTCCTTTGCGCCTTACAAGGTTGCGATTTCTGGCTTGCATAAGCTACCAAAATTTAGAGTACTCGAACCTGTTGATGGACGACCTGTTATGCTTGACGACACATGCTATTTCATTCCTTGCGACTCGTTAGAGCAGGCAACTCTAATCGCAAATGTCTTAAATGACCAGATGTGTTTGAACTATATCAAATCAATCGTCTTTTTAGATGCGAAACGTCCAATTACGAAAAAGCTATTGCAACGTATTCACATCCCAACATTGGTTGAACATGTTGCAGGAGCAACCTTGTAGATATTGCTGTTTATTCACTATTAATGCAATGTAACAAATAACGTATGTAATTTTTCAAACGCATCAATTGCTTTTAGTGCGCTACCACAACATCAAGCTGCGCCCAGCGTTCTCGCAATAGACTTGCAAGTGTGCGTAAACCCCATAGCTCACTTGTTTTATGGCCAATTATGGCAACGGTCATGCCGGTTTCGTTGACGGCGTTTCGTGCGGGCTGACGGAACTGACCCGTAATGTAGAGATTGGCACCTTGCTCGGCTGCTTCGCGAATGGTGCTATCGGTCATTGCGCCAACAATGGCAATGCGGTTAAGCGTTTCGCAAGTGTTGTTCTCAATAATAGGAGGAGTTCCAAAGAGTTCAGTAAGCGTTGCGAGGAAGTCGTGCGTAGAGATGGTAGGAATATCGCCAAGCATACCTAGTGGCAGCTCGTTTTTGTAGGCAAGGGGAACAATGTGCGTCATTTGTAGAATGTTAGCTAAGCGAGGGTTCATGCCAAGCGTC